>CAIYYQ010000072.1 GCA_903930505.1 Methanobacteriota archaeon | reverse complement strand
GAAAAAGAACATTTGGTGAAGGCATCGGTAGAGGATAGTACATTGTTTTTAGATACGAATCTTACAGAGGAGCTTGAGGCGGAAGGACTTTCTCGAGAAATTATCAGACGAATTCAGTCGATGAGAAAAGAGCTTGATCTGGATGTTGAAGACCGGATCACCACAGAACTTCATATGAGTGCCCATGAAAAAAATATGGTGGAGAGTTGGAGCGAACATATCAAGGAAGAAACACGATCAACGACGCTTTCGTTTGTAAAAAAACCTGGGGGAAAACTCGTAAAAAAATGGGATATTGATGATGTGCATGTTGAGATAGGAATAGAATAACAGGATTTTTCGCATCTTTTCGTTGACGATTTTCCAGAAAATTTTAGAGGAACAAAGCCGATTTCTGTGCATAAATATCTAAAATGGTATAATTTTATATACTGTGAAAGGTATTCTTCTATGTGGTGGCTAAGGATGGGACCAAAAATAAATACTACATTATTTGTACTTTGTTTGTTTCTTTTCAGTTTTATTCTGTCCATTTCTATGGAACATGCAAACGCAGTTGATACTGGTGCGACCGACAACGATAATGATGGACTTGTGAATCATATTGAAAAAACTTTGGGATCTGATCCGAACAATTCCTCTGATGTACTAAAGGTTACTATTACGGGAAAAACACGGTATCTCATTGATACAAATAGAGACGGGAAAAGCGATAAATTTTTTGATGCAGTAGGAAGAATAACAACGGTTGGAAACACCGACGCGGGGAAATATCTTATTGATTTGGATGGTGACACAACCTGGGATTATATCTATGATCCGGTAAGTAAAACAGTGACTGTTATTGAGAAAGCCTCAACAACTGAATTTCAGTTTCCTTGGTTGTTAGTGCTAATCGGAGGCATAATAGTTATTGTTATTGTCGTAATAACGGTTTTGTTTAAACTTGGATATATTTCGATTTATGAGGAAATTATTACAGAAACACCTGAAAATATCAAACCAAAAATAAAGAAAAAAAGTTTAGTAGCTCTAGTGGGAATTATCCTGGGACTAGTACTTATCATAGTAGTTTTTTTGGTCCATGGTTAAATAGCGGGGAAGACATTGTTAGTATTCTTGCGAAGTCAGATAATATCGGTTCATGGTACTGCGAGGCAACTCTCACGATGGCGATAAATGGGAATCCTTCTCCTGCCACAATCACAACAAAATATTGGATCAAAGAACCGTATGCTAAAATGGAAGGGACCTCCGGGGGCATCACCCAAACAACGATAATGCGTCCTGAGGGAGTGTACATATATAATTCATCTAACGGAACCTATGTTAAAACGTCTAGCGAAACTCCATTATCTCAACAAAACTTTAACGATTTTTTAAAACAAGTAAAAGAAAATAAAAATTATCAAGTAATTGGAAAAGAAACCATTAACGGAAAAACCAGTACAATTCTTTCATACACAAACACGAGTATGGGTATGAATGTAGATACAAAAATGTGGATTTGGAATGAGAAAGGGCTTCCACTGAAGATGGAAATGACAATGACATTTGGGAGTGCAGTTTCCACTACTACGATTCTTATGGATAATTTTTCGTTTGCAGATATTCCAGATAGTACTTTTAACATCTCGTAATAGTTTTATGATAGAATACGAATAATTTTACTGTTATATCAGTTCTAAATGAACGTGAACAAAATTTATATACTCTTAATTTCTTCTTTTATTTGGATTAGAGATAGGATGCACCAGATATTACTAGAAAAATTCGCTTAGTAGTACTTTGGTTGATGGGATGCAATATATGCGATATACAAATCAGTACATAGTTCGTGTTAGACCTAGGTTTTTACATGATACCTGTCGAGTTCTTGTATTGCTCTTTGTTTTTTGTCTCTGCTTAGAAATCATCTGTATTCATTGTGATCAATCACTGCTTGCTTCTGCAGAAAATTCTTCATACATCCCTGCTGCGCCCTCTGGTCCTGAACAAGGATACACAAACACAGAGTATACTTTTATTATTCAAACGACAAACCCTGAGAACTATTGGCGGTTCGACTGGGGTAACGGAACAATTAGCATCTGGGTGAATATACCAAATTTAGAATCATATATTTCTTGCACACACATATGGAATTCATCTGGAACTTATCAGGTGAGAATTCAACAGAAAAACAAGTATTCAGAAATAAGTAGTTGGTCTCCTCCATTAACTGTCATTATTGTCTCAGATTTAGATAGAGATGGCTGGACCGATGAAATGGAACGTTCATATAATACAAATATCCGCGATCCACAGGATCACCCCTTAGACACCGACAACGATGGAATCCCTGACAACACATCAGCAGATG
>CAIYYQ010000071.1 GCA_903930505.1 Methanobacteriota archaeon | reverse complement strand
TCATCTACCTTGACATATGTTTATAACAGATTCTTCATCTATTCAAACTCATGATGAATTCATCAATCAGAGAATCCATCTTCTGCTCATAAAGGAGATTTGTTAACGCCGTATTAAGGATTTCGTCTAAAACGTCTGCAGATAACCCATTTTCGTTGAAACCGCTAATCATCTGCGTTTGTTCTGGTGGTTTAGATTCTTCAGTTTTTGCAACCGGTTTCTCCACAGGAACTTCTGTTTTTGCTTGCAGCTCTGTTGATTTCTTTGCGAGAAGCTCTTTTGCTAATGCCTCAGCACCGGTTTTAGTCGGCAACTGATTTTCCTTGCTGGTCGTAGTTGTTTCATCAGAAGGTTTAGGTTCATCTATTTTTTCTGATGATTTCTGATCATTTGTTTTTTTAACAGTATCTTGGGGGTTACCTTCTAATTCGCCTATTCTGGTTTTTAATTCATCAATTTCCTTTGTGAAGGTTTCCAATGCTTCAATTCGTTTTTTTGTAACCTTTGACAAACCGACAAAAGGATTCATTTGTTCGGAGACAATTTCATAGAGACTTACAAGATCATCCAGATCCTTTGAGAGGCTGTCAAGTTTTTCTGTTACTTTGGTAACGTCTTCCTGGTTTTTCTTTATTTGAAAATCAAAATCCTTCATGTTTTGAAGGATCGTACGCTTCATCTCAAGATCTTCTCGAGATGAGGTAGTGGCTGTTGCAGCACCGACTGCATCTGTGAGATTATCAAGTTTTACTTCGGAAGGTTTTTTTGTCCCTGATTCAGGTTTTTTACTTGGTGCTTCCTGCGGTTTTTCTTCTTTTTTATTTTCAGCTGAATCGAATTTAATTACTTTTCGGATATCTTCCACTTTTTGCTTAACCGGCTCCGGTTCTTTTTTTAACGGTTGAACGGCTACTTCAGGAGTAGCGGGAGTAGAAGAAGTAGAATCATCAGGAGTCTTTGCCGACTCATCTTTTCCCAGTTTTAACTTTATTTATACCCCTCCGTTACCACCCTTTTTGGTGAAATCCCGTGCATAACAACTATAATCTTGTATTTATACTTTTACCTCTGATTTATGTGTTTTTTAAAGTGTTCTTTTTTGATGTTAAAATCGTTGTTTTCATAAAGGTTGAATGAGGATATCTAGTGCGTTTTTCCGTTTTGGTATTTTGTCTGGATATATTTATATATTATGATTAACAGAGTATAAACGTAATATATTACTTGAGAAATAGACCTATCATCAAGGAATTGTGAAATGAATGGCAAAAAAGAAAAATGCTGATATCCTGCGGCGAGTACTTTTAACACTTATTAACATAGCGGGCCGAAGATCATCAGAAACCCTTGCCTGTGCATTTATCGATGCAATTATTATAACTTTAACAAAAAAATATGATTTTTTAAAAAATGTGGAAATTAAAAATATAACCTATTACGAAGGAGCACGCGAGGATGCGATTTTTATATCCTCTGCGATCAATTCAGTTAAAGTAGAAAAAATAGGGGACGCAATTGAATCAGTTATACGAATATTATGTATGGATCTTGAAGAAGAAACCGGTCTTTACTTCCTTAAAGAATTTAAATCCCTTATTGGTGACTCCGACGTTATAGAATTGAAGCGATATGGCGTGGATCTTGAACTCTTACGATTAGAACAACTACATCTCCACGAACAATTAGAAAAACGAAAAGCACTCGTTCAACATGATGACGGATCAGAAATGAAAGAGATCCGAACCAATATCTTAGAATACACCTGGAACCAAGTCGCCTCTTTCAAATATCGAAACAACGTCTGCTTTATCTACGACAAAACCGGCAAACTCCTCGATAAACTCCATCTGAATCAAATTATCGAATATTATGTAAGAACATTAACCGATTTTGGCAGATTGGTAAAAAAATCAGACAGCCATGTGGTCACGGAAAAGGAATATCAATTTTTACGGATGCTCTACGAACGAGATATCGATGAAGAATCCGCGAAATTTTTACTAGAACTTACCGATGTCGAATTCAATCATATGATTCAACAACTCTTACGATATGAATATTTACAACACATATCTGATAATGAAATAAAATTAGCAGAAAATGGGATAAAACTCATAAAAGAAAAAATTCTGTTTGAAGAGGCAGTAAAACCATAAAAAAATCATTCTTTTTGAATAATTTCTATTTATTCCCCTGCATACTATTTTAATAATGCTCTTATAAAATCGCAGTCCTTCCGCGAGTGAAAATCTACCAATGAAGGAATCATTTCCTCCTGTAGATTCCTGATCAGATGTATGATTTTTTCGTAAATGTTTCTTTTGTTTTTCACCAATGAACAATTTTCTCTCCTGGTTTGACAGGGGAACATTAAAAATATGAGCCATGTTAGAAAGATCTGTGTAATTTATTAACCTGGATTTTCTCTGTTGAAGCATCGCCTTCAATGCTATCTTGTTCTTATCGTCAAAGTAGTAGATGACATTGTGATCCATCTCTGAGCGTTGAATCATAGGAAAATGCTTTCGTAGGGTGCGAAATTGAGTACTGGTATGCCTAGTTGCAACGACATATCCATCTCGTACCAGTTGTTTCAACAGATCTAATGTTTTTCCTCGTATCTCGGTTCTCCCGGGGCTCTTGCTGGGTATGTCCTTGGTATGGTTATAAACGGTTTGGTCCGGTAAATTCATCTCTTTGGCTACCTGGTATTTTGATTTGCCACTCAGGACTTTCCTCCGTATTTGATTAATGATGTTCTTGGAATGTCTTCGAGGCATGAAAAAAAAGATTTACCCAGGGGTATAAAAACCTATTTGAAAACAGATCATTCATTGCCTAAAAAGTTAATATTAATTCCCATCCAAAATCAGCGAGCTTTTTCTGAATAGTCGAATGAACCTGATTTAATGTGCTTATCAATTTGCTTTGTTGTATGAGCGTTTTTTGTTCAGGGAGCGACAATTGTATGCCTAGTTGTTCGCATAGTTCTTCAAGAGTAGCATAGTTAACAATTCGCGTTGACAAGCTGGCTAAATAGCCCTTGATCATTTCTTTTTCTTTACCATGTAAATAAAAAACCGTTTTACGCGAAATACGTACACTCCGAATAATCGGGAATTGCATCTTGAGATTCCGAGCAGCATACAGGGAGAAATCCGAAATAACAAATCCGTCCTGCAATAGTCGTCCCAAAATACGCTTTTCTTCAGGTCCTACTGCATTCCTATAACCCTCATATCCAGGCATGCCTTTAGTTATCGCTTGGATTGTTCGGAAATTACGATTGAATCGTCTTGCAACGTCCCTCTTTGAATAACCCTGTCGCACTAATTCTCTCATCTGTTCTTTTTGTTCTAAGGGTATGCGTGAATGTTTCCGAGGAAGATCCTTCGTATTCAAATAGACTGTGGTCGTTGTGATTCCGAATTCCTGGGCTACCTGGGATGCATCCGCTCCGTTTTTCATACGCTCTCTGAGCTTCTCGATGGTTTCATCAGGGATTTTTTGTGCCATGATCTTCTGCGACAATAATTATGTAATTTCATAACATAAGGTTTATGGCTGATGGACAGTTGTCAAATCAATAAAATATGAATAAAACGAAAGGATATACTATCACGAAAATTCATTACGGTATAGTAATGATGGGATCGCTGAATTCATCCCTTATTTTTTAAATATTATTGGTATCCCAAGAATCCCACAAATCGTCGTAAGAACTGTTGCTGTTCCGCCTATGATGTATGGTACAAGTGGCTGTAATGGAGCCTGCTTGGCTTCTTCGAGGGCATCGTTTGCAATTTCATTGGCTTGTTTTTCAACAGCCTTTGTGTCTCCATGCAGAGCATTGCTCACCATGCCAGCAATGGAGACTGCAAAGATCAGCCCACCAACCAGTGTCATCAGGCCGACGATTGCGCCTATGCTTATTGTTGTCATTTTTTATACACGGGCTATACTATTGTGCATCATAAGTTTAAATAATTTTTTATATGGCGATATCAGAATAAAAAAAATGATGCGAGGGAATGCGATGCCCAAACCACGTATTGAGTTTGGGCGTAACTTCGGTAATGATCTGTTTCAGCCCTGGCGAACCACCAGGATATGCTTGACTTCCATTCCCAAGATGATTTCGCTTGCATGAATGATATATTATTTTGTTTAATAAATTTTTCGTTTGCGATTTATTTTATGGAACGAACACAAAAACAACTTATATTCTCAGGAGGTGAACGCAAAAAAACAAAGAAATTTATAGATCAGAATCGAACATGATTAAACACAAAAATTTTGTGAAACAGTAGATGATTTTTGTTAAAAAAAACTATAAAAAAAGGAGGTTATCATTATGGTATACGAAACGAAAGATGGATGGATACTATATACACGGATCGTGCACCTAAAAGGGGGCCGAAATCAACAAATCTATTTCTTTACGAGAGCAACACCAAAATCAGGAAACCCATGCGATATGCCTGAAGGATACACTGTTGGTGTTAACAGAAGAACAAGTATCCCATACCTTAAACGGGAATAAAGGAGCTAGCATCGCTCCTTCTTTTTTTTATTTCATCGAATAACAAAACAGCATTTGTGTTATTGAATCTGAAACAATGATATCGAGGAGGTAAAAAAATATGGCATACGAAACAAATGATGGTTGGACACTGTATGAACGAGTCGTGAAATTAAAGAACGGAGAATCGATGACGGATTATTTCTTCTCGCAAAGAGTTCCAAAGTATGGTACTCCCCGTGATTTGCCGGAAGATAAGAAAGTCTTGATCAACAGGAGAACCTGATTTCCGTATCTTGCGAAAAAGTAGAGAGCAAATCATCTCTCTTTTCCGGTTCCGTCAACTGTCTGATCAGAATAATTGAACAAAACAGATAAAAAGGCCATACGATATCATAATTACAGAAATCAAAAAACAGGAAATTGGAATCATGCAAGCGGTTCGCTTGCGGGGAATAACATTGAGACTTGTTGACTGAAACTCTCGAGGTTCACTATGAGCTCCCTCGAGAGTTCCCAGAATCATTAGCAATTTCCTGTAATATTTTTTTAATGGAGGTAAAAAAAATGATACTCAAAGATTACCATGAGATGGTTGGAACGCTACAAAAATATACACAAGAACATGATTGTATTAAACTTGTTTTCAAGATACTCACAGCGATAGAATTGTCGGTAGGAGCAAATCAATGAATATTTAGATAAAAAATACAAGATCACCGAATCAATGATTCAAGTATATTTAGAGAGTGTTTCTGAGGCAAGTCTCCTTCCTGGATGAACCACATAACAAATAAACAAACTAAAAGTTAATATAGTTACTACTCCATTTTTGTTATGTATGGAAAAAAAGATTGTTTTTTTAGAACTGCCTACAAACATCATTGAAAAAATTGATGACAAAAACACTATTGGGTCTCGCTCTCTATTTGTCTCAGAACTCTTGGAAAAACAATTGCAGACTAGTGTAAGCGAAATGCATGCTGCCCCGGAGATTTCGTCAAGTATGCAAACAGGGGAACTTGCTCAGAAATCCGGGGAAATAAGCTTGGTCAACAGCAAGGGTTTAACCTTAGGGAGATTTGATATCGACACCGTGAATGGTTTTCAGAATCTCGCTGAAAAAATCTGTGAGCTCTCCAATGATCCCGTGGTACGGATGAAAGCACGGCGACTCCGATGATTTTTTCATTTTTTCAATATTTTCTATATTCTTGATTGGTTGAGAACATTCATTACTATTTTATAGTTATAAGGTGTTTCTGTTTTTTGAGCGGAGATAATTGAGGGAGGTAGCTGATGGTTCTTTCCGATACAATTCAGCATAAGGCGGACAGTAAAGTTTTAAATGGTGCCTCATTGAGCGGGACGTCTACAGTTGATACGGTTAAAGAACTCGCTGAGTTGCTGCCGCAGATAATCTACGAGATGGACCTTTCTGGGAAGCTGACGTTTGTGAATAAACAGGCGTTGGAGTTATTTCGATATTCGCAGAAGGATTTTGAGACAGGGTTTTCTGCGTTTGATATGCTGGCATCACAAGAGGTGCAACGTGCAAAAGAGAATATTGCACGGGTTATGAAGGGAGAGCGATTAGGTGGAACTGAATATATCTTTAAACGGAACGATGGCACAACGTTTCCAGGGCTCTTGTATAGTACACCAATTATCCAAGATAGTCGACCTGTAGGTTTTCGAGGAGTCATTGTTGACATTTCAGAACAGAAAAAAGCTGAGGATCAATTAAAACAAATTCTTGATGCAACCACCGATGGCATCTGGACATGGAATTTCAAGACGAATATACTTTTTTTTAGCCCAAAGTATTATACCATGCTTAGGTACGACCCTAACGAATTTTCCGCGACATTTGAAAATTGGAGAGATCTGATTCATCCTGATGATCGGGCAAAGGCACTTGCAACCACAGAAGAGTATCTTAAAACAAAACCAGATGTATACGAGAATGAGTTTCGATTAAGAACAAAATCTGGTGCGTATCGTTGGATTCATGCGAAAGCAAAGGTGGTACAGCGCGATGAACATGGTGATGCTGTGTTCATGATTGGGAATCATGAAGATATCACTGAGCGTAGACAGGTGGGGGAAAACCTACGACAAAGCGAGGAAAAATTCAGATTATTATTCAATGGTGCTCTAGCGGGTATCGCACTGGTAGATAAAAATGGAGTTATACAAATGGCAAACGATTGTTTGCTTCATTTATTGTCCATACGAAAAGAAGATTTTATCGGGAGAAACTTTGTTGAACTAATCCGCGTTTTTGGTTTGGATGTACCAGAAAATGTTGCTGATTTCAACCGTAGACTTCGTGAAATGCCATCAAAAAGGGAAATAACGTTCCTCAATAAGAATAACAGCAAAACAACGATAAGTGTGCAGAGCTCGGTAATTAAAAGTGGCGATGAATTGCTTGGTGTTCTGTACATTGTAACTGATATCACCGAGGGTAAACAAGCGGAGGAAGAAATTAAAAGTTTAGCAAGGTTTCCTTCGGAGGACCCGAGTCCCGTGTTGCGTGTTACGAAGGATGGTACGGTCGTTTATTGTAATACCGCGGGTGTTCTGATTCTTGATTTTTGGAAGACAAGTGTCGGGGGAGCAGTCCCAGAGCGATGGTGCAACATCATCGGAAAAAAGTTTGCATCTAAGAATTTGAAAGCAGAAGAAGAAGAAGAAGAAGAAGAAGTTAATGATAAAATCTTTTCGTTTGTCGTTGCACCAGTAGCTGATGAAGGTTACGTGAATTTGTATGGCAGGGATATCACTGATCGCAAGAAGATGGAAGAAGTGCTTCGAAAAGAAAAAGAATTTACCGGTAATATAATTAGAACTGCTCAGGCCATTATCCTTGTATTGGATTCCAAAGGCTGCATCATTAGTATTAATCCTTTTATGGAGAAGATCTCCGGATATAACTTGGAAGAAGTCCAAGGTAAAGACTGGTTTGAAACCTTTCTTCCAAAAGAAGATAAAATAAGAATCCGCGAAATATTTCAACGATCTATAGGCGATATTCAGACTCAAGGTAACATTAATCCAATTGTTGCCAAAGATGGGCATATAGTTGAGGTTGAATGGTATGATAAAACACTGAAGACTGTTGATGGCAGTCTTATAGGTTTGTTGGCAATAGGACAGGACATCACCGAACGCAAGCGGGCGGAGGATCGATTAAAAGAGTCGGAAGAGAAATTAAGAAGTATTGTTGAAAATTCAAGCGATCAGATATTCATGTTGGATAAGGACTATAAATTTTTGTCTGTCAATAAAACTGCGGCAGATATTTCCAGGAAATCTCCTCAAGAGATGGTCGGTCTGTCGATTTTTGAGATATTCCCGGAGGATCTTGCGGTTCAATTCTCTAAAAATGTTAAACAAGTATTTGATACAGGTAAGAGTTTTTTTATTGAAGAAAAAATGGTTGTTCAGGGTCATGAATTGTATAATAGTGCCAGTTTAAATCCTGTTACGGGTGGTAGCGGAAGGGTGATAGCGGTCTCAGGGATTGTTCGAGATATCAGTGAACGTAAGACTATGGAAGAAGCATTACGTAAGAGTGAGGAAAAATATCATACGATCGCTGATTTTACTTTTGACTGGGAGACCTGGCTTGGTGTTGACGGAAAATATCTGTATGTTTCTCCTGCGTGTAAACGAATTTCGGGATACAGCCCAGAAGATTTTATTGCCAATCCCCAGTTGTTAGAAGAGATTGCGCATCCCGACGATCGTCAAAAAATCCATAATCACATTTGTACACATATCAAAGAAAACAATTGGGAATCTGATCATATTGATTTTCGAATAATTACGAAAAATGGTCAAGAGCGTTGGATTAGTCATTATTGTCAACCAGTGTATTCAAAAGATGGAGTATTTCTTGGGAAACGGGCGAGTAACCGTGATATTACCGAGCGTAAATCGGCTGAACGTCAGATATCTGATGCGCTTTCCTTCAACCAAAGTATCCTTAGTACATCACCGACCGGTATTTTTGTCTACAGCACATCCGGTCAATGTATCTTAGCCAATGAAGCTGCTGCTAAGGTAGCTGGGGCGACTGTGGATAAACTTCTCGCCCAAAATTTTTATCATCTTGAATCCTGGAAGAAATCCGGGTTATTACAGGCGGCAGAAAAGGCTATCGCTAATAATGCTTTAGAACAGATAGAAACTAAAGTCATAACTACATTTGGGAAAGACACGTGGCTGAGTTTACAGTTTTTCCCTTTTATGTTTAAAGGAGAACGGCATTTGCTTGTGCTTTCTGATGAAATCACCGAACGTAAACGTACCGAAAAAGAACTACAAGAAACAAATGAAAAACTTCGGTTTTTAACCACTGGGCTTGAGCAAAAAGTCAACGAACGAACCCTGGAAATAGAACAACTCCTGAAACAAAAAGACGAGTTCATCCAGATGCTAGGCCATGATTTGAAAAACCCGTTAACACCACTGGTAACCCTTCTTCCAATTATCCAGAAAAAAGAGCAGGATGTGAAACAAAAAGAACTGCTGCAGGTAGTCCAAAGAAACGTTCATATCATTAAGGAGTTGGTAGAAAAAACCGTTAAACTCGCCATCCTTTCCGAACCAACGGTTCATTTCGAGACCCAGCCGATCCCGCTTGGTTCTGAAGTAGAAAAATCTATCAACATTCTCGAAGCGATGTTTACGGACCATCATATAATCACTGAAAATCTTATTTCAGATACTGTTGTTGTCGATGTTGAGCCCATGAGACTTCGAGAGATTCTTGACAATCTGTTTACCAACTCGGTGAAGTTTTCACCAGCAGGTGGGAAAATAACCGTTGACGCACAACCGGATAATGATATGGTGGTTATCTCTGTTAAAGACACCGGTATCGGTATCACCTTGGAACAAATGCCCCATATTTTTGAAGAATTCTATAAAGCGGACTTCTCTCGACATGATCTGGATAGCAGCGGCCTAGGATTACCTATCTGTAAACGGATTGTTGAGAAGCATGGGGGGAAAATTTGGGCGGAAAGCCATGGGACGGATAAAGGGTCAACTATTTTTTTCACGCTTCGTTCAGTTAAAAAACCGAAATGAATATTCTACTAATTCTATGATTCGTATCTTTTCAAATAGTACTGTTTTTATCCTATTTTATGCCTTTTTTTACCTTTTATTCTTATAGCAATAACGTGTTTTCTTGTCTAATATCGTCGGAGGGGTAATATACATAAAAAAAATTCATCGTTTAATCAATATTTCTTATTTATTGAGTGGCTGTGAGGTGAGTGTCGCATTAGTGATGATTCTAAGATTGTAAAAGAAGTGGAGAAACAAAAAAACAGTGATACACTTCAGAGTACATCATATGGTGCTTCAGCAAGTTGTGAGATGACTCAACAAACGCCTATAGATACGGAAAAGAAACCGGGAATGGACGGCGAAGTGTTTAAAAAAATATTTCAATTTTCCGCTGAAGCGATTGTTCTTATTAACCGAGATGGAATACTCGTTGATGCCAATGATCGATTGTGTGATTGGCTTGGGTATACACCAGAAGAGATCATTGGGAAGAATTTCTTGCATCTGCCGTTTCTTTCCTCGGATGGCATAGAAAAAGCAAAAAAAAATTTTAAGGAGAGAATACTTGGGAAACAGATTCCAGCGTATGAGCTTGATTTTTATACGAAAAACGGTAAAAAAGTTACTGGTTTGATTCATGCTGTCGCCCTGAAAAATGAACAAGGTGTTACGTATCAGGATCTGGTCATGGTTTCTGATATCACTCAGAAAAAACATTTGCGAGACTCACTGAATGAAAGTGAGAAGAAATATCGACAACTTGTTGAAACGTTACATGAAGGAATCTGGGCCATTGATAAGAATGCCATTACGACGTTTGTGAATCCACGCATGGCAGAGATCCTCGGTTATACAGCAGAAGAGATGATGGGTCAACATCTTTTTTCATTTATGGATGAACAAGGGAAAACTATAGCCGCAGAGAATTTAATACGAAGGCGACAGGGTGCAAAAGAACAACATGATTTTGAATTCATCAGGAAAGATGGTTCTCGCGTATACGCTTTACTTGAGACCAGTCCGATCACTGATGAGACCGGTACATATCAGGGTGCTATTGCGGGAGTGCAAGATATTACCGAGCGCAAGAAGGTTGAAAAAGAAGTCATTGAAAACCAAGAAAAACTAAAGCAAATACTTGATTCATCTCCTGACGCAATCACTGTAACTGATTTAAATGGAAACATTATCGAATGTAACCAAGCAACATCAATGATACATGGTTTTACAAAGGCGGAATTAATCGGTAAAAATGC
>CAIYYQ010000070.1 GCA_903930505.1 Methanobacteriota archaeon | reverse complement strand
ACTTCTTGTATCCTTAAGAGTATTTCATCCCTGGAGCTAAACAACTCTCCATCCTTATCATTAAAAATACGATGTAACATCGTGTGATGATTTGGACATAAATAAATATATTCTCTATTGAAATATTTTTTTAATCCGAAATGATGAGTATCAACTGTATTTGTGCTATGGCAAAATTCGCAACTATCGGATTGCCTCCATTCACTTCTTGTATAAGACGGGGAAAACTTTTTCCCTATGTTTTTTAATAGATAAATTAGGTCCTTTATAGATTCATCTTCTCTGAATTGTCCTCTATATTGTGGATTTTCAGAATATGTCTCATCATGAACTGTTCCACCCATTCTTTTTAGTCGATTATATAATTGATGATGAGATGGACATAAAAATATCACCACCTCATCTTTTTTCACATGATGTATATCTAAAATTATTTCGTTCCCACAGATAATACACTTAGGTTCGCCAATTAAATTCTCTACAGATAGTTTATTTTTTTTATAATTTGATATAAAATATCTTCTTTCATGTATATATTTTGTCAAGTTATGTTCATTGCTCGGCATCTTCCGTCTCAGTTAATATTTTACTAATAACTTCTTTTCTTTTATTCTTCGGGATGTAGTCTTTTAATCTGCGTCTTATTTCATTTATCGTTCCCGAACGTTTTATGTTCAATTTTTCTGTATTATTCAGATAATCTATGATGATAAGTAATTCTTTCTTACCTTTTCTTTGAAAGTACCAACTATCCAAAGGATCGTCTTCGATATTTTCCCACCAACGTAATGTTAATTTTCTCTGCATCATTTCCTTTTCTATTAACCGTAAATTATGGGTTAAACAATTACTATAATTCTTATATTTCTTCGCGTATTCTTTTTTTCTTTGATTACTTTGTGGGGTTATAATCTTCGTTCCAAATAAGTTAAGATTTGCATAATCTGATCGTTTAGAAATGTAAGTATCGTGTTCTGCTGTTAATTTTTGATAGGTTGAAATTATCTCATCGTCAGACATTTTCTCAACATTCTTTTCATCGAAATAATAATCCGTGTCGTTCATTTTCCTCCCCCAAATTATATTTTCATTTTCCTATTTTTGTACTGTCATTATTTGTTCGAGTACATTTTCCACACGAATATCTTTAATTTGTTTAAAAATTTGATAAATGGTTAAGTTGCCTATATTTGGAATTATTTTGTTCGCAAGTAAACCACCTGCCATTATTCTTGCACACTGGTAATTAGCACGGTCTATAAGTTCAACTTGGCGGTTCTTATTAACCTGAACCGAAGGGGCTCTACGAGAACTTGATGGATTAGAAAAGATGGGATCTTCCCGAAAAACAATTGGTTGTGTATTATCGGTAAAAATGAGAGCACCCGCCTCATGTATAGCTCGAGGTATTTTCTCTCCCGTCTCGCTATGCATGCCAAAACACACGTATGCTTTATTGAAACATTTACTTTTTAGATAGCCATTATCTTCATAAAGTTGCTTAAACCCTTGATTCCATGAAGCTGAAGATTTTACCTCGCAGACAATTGTTTCCATTGGTTCATTGGCATCAATTGAATTTTCCAGTATTGTTTCCCAAATTAATAGATCTGAATCATCTCCACCATTTGGAATAATACCACATGCTTTCAGCTTGTTAACGAAATCTCCTTTTATCGCCACTATATCAGGTATACCATAACCAATATCAAATTGAGAAGGTATCATAAAATCACCGACTAAATAACCTTTTTTAAGGAAATATAGTTTGGCTACAATCGTTGTAGCGTGCTCCTCGATTCTCGCCTCTGTTTGTTGAGTTATAATGGCATAATTTTTATTTTCTTTCGTTAATTGATCATTTAATGTTTTTCGGTTTTTTTCTGAATCTGTTAAGTACAACGAAAAATCTATATTTGATAATTCATCAATGTAATTCTCAACATCGGTATTCAAAAAGTCGAGTTTTTTCGCTATTTCGTTGATTTTTTCACTTAAGGCAATCATATGCTTTTGAGTTTTTTCTCCACTATGTGGCCAAAAAAGGTTGCTCATAAAGAAATTTTTCCAACGAATATGTCTTGGCGTGACCACATATCCTTCCGGAACTTCTGAAAAAGAGATATTTTTATTCTCATCTTTCATTATTTCTCGCATTGTACTCCATATTATCTTAGAATTAGAACGTACATTTTCTTTTTCCATTGTTACTTACCTCCCAAAGTTATTGTACATTATGTAACTCATTTTCTCTTAAAAACATTCATATCAAATATTTTGCTATCCTTAAAACGTCTTTCGGTCTGTATTTCAGGTCTTGGTGTTGTTGTCATTATTATCTGTTTATCCAACCGTCTCAAATAATTTAACAGCATTTTGTAGGTTTCTTTATTCAATCCAATACCTGGATCATCTAATAAGATACATTTCATTGTTTCTTCTTTGGATGGCGCACCATTTTTTCTTTTGACTAACTTTAGAGTGAGTGGATTTTCTGGGATGACATCTAAATAGATACCGCTAACATTCGCAAACGTTCCTAACAATTGTTCAATGTTTGGTTCAGCTAAACTAAACATATGAGTGATACACCTGATTAGCGTTGTTTTTCCTGTGTTAGAATCTCCAACAAACAAATTAATTTTTTTGAGTTGCGTGTGTAACATCTTAATCGTCCCGATATTTACTACGTGAAGAGATTTAAGTTCAAAAGGAAGGAAAAAACATCGTTTTTCTTCTCGAAGATTCTGTAAAAATGGTCCGAAATCTATAGATTTTTCTTCTTCATCTGACATAGTCTGAAAAAGGTAATGT
Source organism: Methanobacteriota archaeon (assembly GCA_903930505.1). The sequence continues at coordinate 2,151 of CAIYYQ010000070.1, read as the reverse complement.
TTGAGTGCATCCTCTGTGATTTTTGATATGTTCACCTTTCTTTTCTTTGCTTCATTTACGAGAATTTCATCAAGATATAAAAGGGTATTCTTTTTCTTCATACATATGGACATATGTATTTCATTTTTAAATATTGCGGTTCGAAAAGTAAGAGTGGATAGACATTTTATTGAATATCTGAATCAAGAAAGATAGGGCGAGTGTTCACGAAATTATTTATTGATCGATGGATTCTTTACCTGAATAAAGTTCAGCCTCTTCTTGTTTGATGAGTTGTTCTATTCTCCGTTCGCATTCTCTGTTATTTTTTTTGAGTTTTTTGAGATCCTTTTTCATGAGTTCAATATGTTCTATTATCTCGTTTTTTCGTGACATAGATGTCTCCCATTTGATTTGCTTTTGTATGCAATTAGGACAGATTTATTTTAAACTTTGCACACCTGCTGATCCCTGGTAGTTAAATCTGACAAAATTAAAAAATTCACACTGTAAAAAAAATTTATGGATATGTATTTCTTTTAATCCAATAGGAATACAGTGTTGTCTCAAAACTCAATTCAGCTATCTGTAAATGCGATTTCTGAAAATTTAACCAACAGGAGAGAAATGAATACTTTTAAGACAAAGCCTAGGAATACTTTCGGTCATCCCACCTAGGAGTATATAAGGAGAAACACTCCTTGTGGTCTCGGAGAATTACTCCTGTAAAAATTGAACCTGATGGCCACCAGAGTATTTGTAGTACCCTGGCGGCCTAGAGGTCTGATATTGATGCTATCAAACCCCCGAGAACATGAAGAAAACAGATGCTATAAATCTTTTCCCAACGGAAATCAAACCCAACAGACGATCGAGTTTTTTAACAACCAAACCATTTCAAATCATACCAATTCATTTTTTGAGTTGGCGGGAGGTAGTCATGAAAAATGGATAGAAATACTAGAACTATTAGGCCAACCTATCGACCAAAACAAACAATATGGAAAGGATATGGGTGAACTCGAATATGTAATCAAAAAACTCCATAGATTTAATTGCCCGATCACCCTAAAACCTGAGGATTCGACATTCTTAGATGTCGCAGTATGGTCATATTTCCAGAAACGATTATCCCTGTCAACCATCGAAAAACGACTCAGATATGCGAAGTTCATGGAAACACATTCAATGCCTGTTGATTTCAGACATCCAACCTACGAAAATTTCCGTAGACACATGGATTATCGAGAGGAAATCGAACAAGCGTCTCCTCATGCACTCAAACATGAATGGAAAACCATGAGGATGTTCCTTGAAGCCTACAACATTCCCATTTGGCCTTACAAACCGCCCTATGCGCCAGAAAATGGACAACGACTGCTGCCGTTCCCTGATACAGTGAAAAAATTTTTCTCCTACAAACACTCAGATGATTCTTACGAAAATGCTCTTTACCAATACCTCTTCTACCACAGCTTCCTCATTGGATGGAGAGTACCCAGCGAGATCTGCGAAATGACTGTTGATGATGTGATCATCGATTCACAGGGACGAGGAAGTATAATCATCACCGAGACTAAGAAACACCGACAGAAACGAACAATCCTGCCAGAAAAACACGTCCTAAGTTCGCAATCACACAAAAGTCTGAAAAACTGGGTTGACAAATGGCGACCGAAAGTAGAAAATCAATACTCTGGAAATGCATTATACCTCTGGCCAAGTGGAAAACCAGTCACCGTTGGAAAACTTGGCTACAAACTCGGACACTACGGAAGAAAACTCAGTGATCATTTCCGGCCCTACGACATGAGACATTGGTGTGCAGTCTCTCGACTCATAGAAACCAAGATCCAGACAGGACATTTTGAACCCTACACGGTGAAAAACTGGCTTGGTCACACCGACATCAAAGTGACAGAGAACTACATTCACTACGCAGAAATGTACTATCATCAATACCCAAAAAGTTGGATCCACAGCGCCCTCAGATCACACAACGATGATGATGGTGTGAGATGACGGCATAGGGTGAAACCAGAGTTTGATAAAAAACAACAACTCCCCTCATGATTTCCACCTGTTGAGTGGGTATGGGCCCGGCAGGATTTGAACCTGCGACCAACTGGTTATGAGCCAGTCGCTCCACCGGTCTAAGCTACGAGCCCGTGT
>CAIYYQ010000069.1 GCA_903930505.1 Methanobacteriota archaeon | reverse complement strand
TATGTGCCTCAAAGAAATGAATTTCACGAACACGGATGAATGCTCGGGTTTGTTTTGTCTCATAGCGGAACGTATTCACAATCTGGAAGATCTTTAATGGAAGATCAGTATGCGAGCGAATCCACAGGGAAAAGATAGGGTACATCGCAGTCTCAGACGTGGGCCGTAGCAGCCATCGTTCCTCAAGCGTATTCAAACCCGCATGGGTGATCCAGTATACTTCTTTTCCAAATCCTTCTATATGTTCTTCTTCTTTTTTGAAAAATGATTCAGGGATCAATAGCGGAAAATAGACTTCTTCATGATTTGTTTTTTCCATTTCCTCACGAATCAGACCATCTACATGCATCATGAGTTTCCAGCCGTATGGTCTCCAAACATTCATTCCTTTGATAGGATAGCGTTTGTCACAAAGATCAGCAAGTTCAACTATTTCGTTGTACCATTCGTTAAAATCCTCGGTTTTTTTGACTTTTGTCTCAGGCATGAAAACTCAACTGATACACGAAAAAGGAGTGTTGTTATTAAAGATAATGGTTATAAAAAAGACTTACGCTCCTCTGCTCTCTTTTGCCTTGGGTCTCAGCTCATGTGACAGGCATCGTCTGCATCGTTCTGCTCGTACAGCATTGGATGCACCGCAATGCATGCATATTTTTTTGAGGAGTAACCGTTTTTCTGCCTCGGGGAATTTTGCCATCTGTTATCGCCTTTTTCTGGTGTACCCTGGAATAACCCTATCCTATTTAAAGATAATTGTCCTCTTCACCGTGTTGGATGCAATATAAAATCGAAGAATCGATCTTTTATCTTCTTAGAAAGAAAATATACTTAACTGAACAAACACATTTCCTTTTCTGTGAATAAGACTGCAAACAAAAAAAAGCCTCTGCTGAAAAACAACTCTAATAAGAACCAAAAACAAGGTTTTTCATTTATAAAGGAACTGTTGGTTATAAAAAGAAGAGAAAACAAATATAGCAAAATCAGTCTCGTATTGTTTCTTTTCTTTGCATGCTGGGTTTTTCTGCAGGTTGCAGCACCATTTGCATTACCTACTGGAAGTGTACAGGATCTTTCCGGTGTTGTTGCATACTCTGATAATGATCAAATAATAAGCACTATGAATTTCCCATGGAATGTGATCTATACTGCTGGGGATCGACTCTGCCATCAACAAGCAGAACGAACCTTTTTTCTTAACGGAAATGAAATGCCATTTTGTGCTAGATGTACCGCGATATGGCTCGGTCTAGCGATTGGTTTGGGTATTATGACATTGTATATAATGCAATTAAATGAGAAATTTCTGTTTGTACTAATAATCGGCATAGCCCCCATGGGAATAGATGGAGTTGGTCAACTTTTAGGGTTTTGGGAAAGTACAAATATCATCCGTTTTATTAGTGGATTCTTATCAGGTTTTGTTTGTGGGATTGCTATCGGTGTAATCATTGATGAGATCTTGCCAAAGCACCTCTTAAATAAATAGAGTCAAAACTACATAAGCAAACTCATCTTTTGATGAAATTATATAAAATCGATATTTTTTTATAGTAAGATTCGCTACTAAATCTAAGAAAATTGAGGAGAGAGAAAAAATGAGTAACTTGAGTAGTGCAAAAATGTTTGGTGGAATTGGGGCAATCTTATTATTAGCTGGAGTATTTGTTCCAATTATAGGATTTGTAGTAACAATAGTTGGTTTAGTACTTGTGTATTTAGCTGTAAAACACATTAGTGATGAAACAAAGGATACATCGATTAGTAAGAACTATCTATGGTATCTAATATTTAGTATTATTGCAGTTATTTCGCTATTCGCAATAATCCCTATTGTCATTGGCGGCCTTGGCACTTCCATACTGAGCATGACAGATTATAGTAAGTTTTCAGATCTAAATGCACTTTCAGGAATGATTGTGGCTTGCGCCGCAGCATTGATAGTTGCCTACATTTTTTACATTATTAGCGCTATTTATCTTAGAAAAAGTTATAATAGTATCGCAGAAAAAACGAACGTGAATCTTTTTAAAACCACAGGTTTATTATATCTTATTGGTGCAGTAACTGTAATAATATTGATAGGTATAGTTATAATTCTTATAGCAAGAATACTTGAAATTGTATCCTTTTTCTCGCTACCAGAAACTTTATCAGCCGGTACACCAGGCCAAGTAAATGCAGCAGAAACCGGGAGACGATGCCCGAATTGTGGACGTTCAATTCCAGAGGACGCACGCATTTGCCCATATTGTAACAAAAACTTTGAACAGCAATAAAAACATCTTAAATAAATAAGGATACTCTTGAAGAATCCTTATTTCATCTTTTTTTATTTTTTATTAAGACATATTCAATGTAATGGATTAAATAAAATATTGTTGAATACCGGAATTAAAATGATATTGAAATAATGAATTTCAGATAACGATATATATTGATTATGAGTTTCTCAAAAAAGGTGATGTAATGGAGAGTCGAACAAAAACGGGACTATTATTATTAATGATATGTGAGATATTTTCGATTGTTTCACTTATTGCCATGTTTGCTATATGGTTCTCTTTTAATCCTACGATTGTTACTACTCAAAATTATTCATTTATTTTCATGATGATTCCAATAGGTATTTTAGGTGGTATTGGTGGATTACTTGGGTTAATAGGCGCTATTTTAATGATAGTTGGTCGTAAAGAATTCGGTGAAAAACATAGAAAATCTATCTTTTATGCCTTTGTGATTTTTATAATCGCTATTATTGTCATGATTATTTTTGTAGTTCTTATAGGAATATCTGTTTTTATGTCCATAAGTCAAACCTCCTTGACAACTCTTGATTCTAACTCTACAGTAGATCTGTTTCGTAATAGTTCCATTATGACGATTATTCCTATTATGACTCCCATAATTGCGGTATTCAGCGGACTTATCTGGGTTTTTGGGTTATATCAGCTGGAAAATAGAACAGGGCGAATCGTATTATTAGTTGGATTTACAAGCATGATTATCACTTCTATTGTTGTTGCGATAAATTCAATAAATATTTTTAATGATCTTCTAAGTTCTGGTATCTTAGAAGAATGGGCAAAAACTAATTCATCGTCGTATTCGCAATTACTTTCTAATTATCCTTGGATTGGAACAACAGCAATAATTAATATTATCGGGAACTCAATAACAACTATCCTATTCATATTTACTTTATATATTCCATATAAAAGAATTAAATCAGGTGAACTTATCCCCATTTTTCCTGAACCGAAATCTACTGAGCCAAGTCGTCGATGTCCTCAGTGTAAACGAGGTATTCCCTTTGATGCAAATGTATGCCCGTATTGTGGTAATAAATTTGAAAATTTCATAACCGAAAAATAATCATATCCTATTATCGATTGTTAATCGTTTAGCGATCTTCAAATTGAGATAATTGGTGAAAAATTATGATTCGTTATTGTTCGAAATGTGGTCGTTCAATCCCTATAGATTCACGAGTATGCCCATATTGCGGTAAACCTATTGAACAACATGATCTAACAATTATGTCACAACCTGAACAAAAAAAGGATGATAAAATTGTGTTAATAGTTGTTGTAGTAGTGCTTTTACTTCTCGTTGTTCCTATTGCAATCTCGGCGGCTGTCTATGTATATGTAACTGGAATGGTCGGTTCAATAAATACGCATTCGTATGAATCAACGCCATCGATGTATCTCTTGAGGAACACAACAGAAAAAACCTTGACGGTGACGTACGTCTATTTTTCATCATCGGTACCCTGGGATGATATTGAAATACAAGGGACGTGTAATACCTCTATGCTTGGGGGGTATGTGACTGAAGGAGATACAATTACTGAATGTTCGGGAAAAATAACAATGATTTACATACCAACAAACAGTAAAATAGACGACTGGACGTTCTCAGAAAATTAAAAACAATAATTCTGATAGATAGCAAACGATCTTATTCATTATTTGTCCCTCAAGAATAAGCTCAACAGATATAAGATATCTGCAGTACTTCCGAATGTAAAAATATGCCAAGGAATCACTGTTTTACAGGAGAAAAACACCGAAAATAATTCATCCTTGTTTATAAACCAGAAAAATTAAGTTTTGCCAAGGAGACCAGGTTTTTCACGTTTTGACAGTCGAACATCAAAAATCTCAGAGATACCAATCAGCTTATGAAAATCAATCAAACGAGTACCCTGATTCTCAAGAAAAGCACACAAAGCAGCTTTATTCTTCCCCTCTAGAAAAAATATGGAACGCTTCCCCATCTCAGCACGATGCACCATTGGAAACAACCTCTGAATCGTCCGAAGAGAACCACCATTCTCCCTTGTGGAAGAGATATATCCATCCTGCAGCAACTGTTTCAATATCTCTAATGTCTGTCCTCGAATTTCAGATCCGCGACCCTTCTTTTTACTTGGAAGATCCCTCGTATGATAATACACAATCATAGGATACAATCCAAGTTCCTGTGCTACTTGATACTTCGACTTTCCACTAAGAGTTTCATGTCTTATTTTCTTGCGGAGTTGTGCAGATATCTTCTGTCTCATTTTTCATCCACGTGAAATAATTTAAATTAAACTATAAAAAGATAAGGGGGGGAGGATGAAACTATACGATTTTGTATGATGATTTGTTACGTCCCTGTTACCTCAAATTCGTACCAAGCAGCCAACTCCTGATCATCGTCGTTCACCAACACATTCCCCGCAGGATCGCGGAATGCTGCATATACCCGGTACGTGCCGTTCCCGTTTTGGAGATCATTCGTATTCACCAAACCATTGAATATTTGATCAAGTGGCAGCTGATCGCCATGAATGATGGTTCGTGGTGTCGTCTCGTTGATCGTATCGTTATCAACGATCCACACTCCAGAATTGTTGTATTGCACCTGTATCAAAAGGTATCCTTTGATGTCGGTAGAACCCGTGTTTTTGATTTTTGACTGAATCTGATAATGACACCATGTCTCATTATTATAAGAATAATTCTCATAAAAACCTAGGTAACATCCTAGGCTTCTGAATTCATAGACTCCATTTCCATCTGGGAAGTTAAATGGGAACGACCATGGTGTCATTGTATCTGGGTTTGATGTATCGTTCCAGAGAACCCAACTATAGTTTATCTTGAACAGGAAATCTTCTTTAGGATATTCAACCGGAGGTGTTCCAAGATACCAACGACTACCACCAGTATAATCATAATCTTGACTGGAGTTATATGCCACCCAGATATGTCCATATGGGTTAGGAGATATACCAAAACCATAGGTTTTTCCTCCCTTAAAAAATATTGGTGTATCCTGCTCTACCTTAACCCATCCATAATCAGTACCCATGTCAGCATCAGAACTACTTCCTGACAAACCAATACTTGCACCTATCGGACATCCTGTAGCATTGCATTCCACGAAATCTACAAAATAATTGGCAACGCTCACATCTTTTTTCATCCACATAGAAAGATTACTAAAATAACAGTCGTATGGGACATAAAACGTCTGATAATCACCATAATACTCATCTGACTCATATTGAATTGAAGCATCTCCGGTATCAGCACACATGGCAAACGTGCGATTTGATACTCTATAGAGTAGCGACACATTATCATATCCGCTTGCACCAGTGACCGTAACATTGTGCGGATTGTCATATACATTAGATGGCAGAGTATCTACTGATGTTTCAACATAATATTCATAGGTAAATTCAAGATATGGGTCGTAGGTTGTCCCAGAATAATCAACTGAACGACAAATCCATCTCTCCGTTGAAGTCGGGGCAACATCATTTATGTCATTCGCCGAGCGAAGCATGAGTTTTGTGACTCCGGCATAGTTAATCCAAGTTTGTCCAGTAGCGTTGAGAGGAATTGATGCCCACAGATTGCTAATTCCCGCACCTACCGCAGAACCTCCATCACCAGAGTAATTTGCTTTGTTATAGTCAAATGCTACAGGTGGATTCTCTGGATAAAGAGGTTGACCGTTTTGTATAACAACTACAGTATTTGAAGGAAAACTCGTGCAATAGATATGTAATGATATTCCTGTCAAAGTAGCAAGAGCAGGCAAACTCCAAGTTGTAGTATTGAAATAAACAGGGTCTCTGTAAATCGTATAAGTAGTGCCAACCTTTGTCTGTCCGACAGTATTAGTTGTACTATTAGCTATGGTTCCTGATGTTGCAGTCCATGCAGTACTATAATTAGTATTAGCAGAATAAATATGACAATCCTGTGAAAGACCATAAAACTGCATGGACGGATCCACAGTAATCGGATAGGCAAGACCTACTGTATTGATAGAGACATCTAGAATATGTGTTGTCTCATTATATGTCACCGTAAGAGGTCTTGTGACATCGTTCGCATCAGTAAGCATGTTAATCCAATTCAGATCAGAGTAACTCATATTATGTGGTATGATCGTCATGTTGAATGTGTTGGTTGCAGCGAGACTATTCTTTAGCACAATCTCAAAAAATAAGCGGCTGCTATCAAACCTTAACTGAATATCGTAATTAGGGGAAGTCCACTGTATCATGCCGGCATCTGCATTTATGATCGATGGAGCATTTTGCCAGAACGGCCTGCTGTTCATTGTAAAACTTGAAGGCATGTACATCTCAACATATCTGTCTTTGTTGTTTCGGTCTGGGTAGATTGTCATAAAACGCCTTGTTGAATCAAGTGTAAAAAGATAAGGAGTAGAATTTAAGATATATGAGCCGTCAACTGATATGGTGAGATTACTTATGTTAATCTCCCTGTAGATGCCAGCTTCGTCTTTGTAGTTTATCAGATCGCCGTACGTTTGTATCTTATATTCTGGTTTTGTACCATTCCTGTATTTTATCCATGTCGGGCCACGTTCTGTAACATACCATTCATCTGATTGGGGTTTTGCATCTGGGACATCAACTGAAGGGTCGTCGTCTCCTGGTGGATCAGTGAGATTCAACGGCTCATCATCACCATAGGAGTCTTTGATGGTACATATGGAGATTGTGGCGTTCGCTGAGACGTTGAAACTATGAATCTGGGAGGTATCATGACCACCAGAATTGTTAACTGCCCAGATGGTGTAATTGTATTGGCCGTGTTGCCAGGTGTTTGTAAATATATACTCATATGTTTGTCCGTAGAGATGTGTCATTGGATAGCTGGTTATGGTGCTGTTCGGGTAGGTGATATTTGCGGTAATGGTTTGAAGTCCGCCGTCAACATCAAGCACATCCGCAGATAGTGTGACATTGAAACCAAAACCAACCACACTTGGATCATGATTCACATTAAGAATTTCAAAGTAATAATCATCCGCAGTTGTAAAATTCCACACTGGACTAGAAACTACATCTTTCCCATCAGAAACAGAAACACGCCATAAATAGGTGGTATCAAGGGCCAAATCATTCCATTGATACTTCACAATTGAACCTGAAGATACATCAAGGTTTTGATCTATTGCCATATGATTTTCAAACCATGCAATGTCATAATCCTTTGCATGATACCAAGCACCCCCCAGAACATCGATATCACCATCGGAATCCACATCCGCAGCATAAACCGCATATGCCCTATTGCAACTATCACTGATCACCTGCTTCGTAAATGATTCATCTCCATTATTTTCCCACCAGAGTATTTGACCTGAAGTATATGGGCTATATGGACCCCATTCAGCACCTAGAACATCGACATCGCCATCGGAATCCACATCACAAGCGTATATTGCTTTTGCCGCAAAACAACTACTGTCGATAACATGCTTGGTGAACATTTTATTTCCTTCATTCTCCCACCAAGCAATCTCATTATCACCCCATGCAGAGCCAATAATATCGATACGTCCATTAGAATCAATATCCGCTGCAAAAACATCACTAGCATTATCGAAATCGTTATCGAGTACATGTTTTGTGAACACTTCATCGCCGTTGTTCTCCCACCAGGCGATCTCATTTGCATATGTACCAGCACCAAGCACATCCACATCACAATCAGAGTCGACATCCACTGCATATACAGAATACGCACCAAAGAAGTCATCATCGATAACATTCCTGCTGCTGAATGTGCCATCACCGTTGTTCTTCCACCAGGCAATTTCATTTGCGTATTTACCAGCACCAAGAACATCAATATTTCCATCCAGGTCTACATCTGTTGCGTATACGGAGCAGGCGCCATCAAAAGTATTATCGATTATATGTATTCCACTGAATGTACCGTCTCCATTATTTTTCCACCAAGCCACCTGATCAGAATACAGACTTGCACTTACGACATCGATATTTCCATCGTCATCGATATCAGCAGCATATACTGATTGCGGGCTTGAAAAATTACTTGAAATCGTGTAAGGGGTGAATACTTGGTTTCCATTATTTTTCCACCAGATGATTCTGCTGTTGTTCATATTCGTGCTTAGGATGTCCATATCATTGTCGTTGTCTATATCAACAGCATAGACGTCTGTAGTATATTCATAAAGACCGTTCCCGTTTGTCACGACATGTGTTGTTGAGATATTTGCAGAGGCATTGATAAACGTGACATTCAACACATCATTATCAGCATCATTCACAGAAACTGATAAAAAAGGATAGAGCCCAACATCGGTGGCCTCATCATTGGGGAAGAGATTAACAATGTCTGGTGGATAATTCACCCTAAAATCGTGCCCTGAGGAGCTATTGCCGTTGTTGTTGCTACAGTTATCATATGCCCAAATATTGTAGGTATACTCGCCGCTCTGCTGTGTATCTGAAAAAACATATCGATAGGTGTTTTCTCCTATGTTATTCATAGTATAGTTGCCTGTTGAATTATCCGGATAGATAATGTTGGTTTTTATCCAGCCTATGCCACTCATATTATCACTTGCATTTACAGAAATGATCACAGGATTTCCAAATCGTACTGTATCCGGGGTGTTGAAAACATTGGTGATTTCTGGTGGAGTCGTATCCTGTGGGGTGTATCCGCAGTAGAGGGAATACGTTCTGTTGATGTCGGTGAAATTGATATACTCCGGTGGAGAACCATATGATATGGTGTTGTTGTACCGGCCGTCGGATGTGATTGAGTCGTCGTAGGAGAATAATACATTTTCGTCGCTGTAACAGGTGAGAATGTATTCTGTGTTTTTTTCAAGGTCAGGTTTTGGGTCTGAAAAGTTGAAGGTTACCCAAGATGAATTTGTATCTTTTTCCATGGTGACCTCATCGCTGGTACCAATCAATAGCAAATCATTTGCCTGGTAGATCATGCATTTCGCTTTTGCTGTTGATATGGTAAAATTCGGTTGGAGGTATGCGGTGATGTTCTCTGCAGTCCCGTATTCGTTTATGGTGAACACTGAACCGGTGATGTTGTCTTGTATGCTGGTGTTAAATTCTCCAGTTGGGGTGTAGCCAAAGATTGGAGTAACCGTGAAACTGAATCCGGTATAATAATTGGTGTTACCTGCAGTGTCTTCGACATAAATGGCGAAGTCGTATTGTCCACCTTGCCAGGTATCCGTGAAAACATCTTCGTAGTCGTAGGAGTTATTGCTGGGTTGCATGGTGAGATTCTTGGTGGATCCATCTGGGTAGGTGAGGTTTATTTTCGCGGTTTGTATTCCGCTTTGATTGTCGTAGAAATCCGCATAGATGGTCATGGGTGAGCCGAATCCGATAGGGTTAGGGGTGTACGTCGCGGTGAGAAGATCTGGTGGAACGGATTCGATGTGGAATTGTTGAGAGGTGGTGTTGTTGTTGTTTTGGCTGTCAAGAACGGTTAATGTGACATTGTAGACTCCTGGGGTTGTGTAGATGTGGGTCGGATTTTGTGCTGTCGAATAGTTACCATCGCCGAAGTTCCAGGTGTATTCTGTCAGGCTGTATTTGCCTTGTGATGTATCGTTGAAGTAGATGGTTTCGTTTGGTTTTGCACTGTTTTTATTTGGGTTGAAATCTGCTTTGATGATGCGTATAGAGATTGGTAGGGACATGTTCATGGTTTCTTGATCGCAGTCGGTGATGGTGAGGTTAATGGTGTAATTGCCGATTTGGCTGTAACTGTGTGAAGGGTTTGGTCCGTAGGAGGTATTGCCGTCGTTCCAGTCCCATGTCCAATTCCATTCACAGAGATCTTTTCCGGTTTGGTCTGTTTGATATTGTGTGCTTTGGGATTGAACAGGTTTGTCGACTACCGTGGTTGTAGAGTATTGGATGAGCATGGAGTAACCTGGTGGGCCTCCACCCCCACCGCCACCTCCGTCTCCCGGTGGCCATGAACGACAGATTTGTTTATCCGGATGCCAGTAGCACCACCATTTACTATTGCAGCATGCTTGATTACCATCACAGGCGCTGCACCAGCCACTGCCGTCAATCCAACGGTGGACAGTGACGGTGAGTGGTTCGCTCCATTCGCTGAAGTCGTTTGGACTGAGCCATTGATCTCGTGCACGGACGCGTATCTCGTAGGTGTCTGGTAAAATCCATCCGTGCCAGCGTGTGCAGGTCTGGTTTTGATCGTATGATGGTTCCCAGGTTTGCCAGGTGCTGAGTTCAGGGATGATTTTATCGGCCCGCCAGTCGAATTGGTAATAGATTTGATCCCCGTTGGGGTCGTAGGTGTAGGCGGTGTATGGGTTTTCTATGAATCGCATGACATCGGTTGCACCAGATGGCATGGGTGGTGTCATAGGTGGGTCGTTAGGTGGACGCATGAAGAATGGGTCTGGTTCGTATTTTTCGTTGGCGTATATTCCCAGGTCGTTTTCGTTATCGAGGATGTTGTTGATTTCTCCGGTGGAATTGTAGAGGTAGACATGAAGTTGGTACTCTCCTTTTGGGGCGCTTTTTGGAAGTTGGATGGTGAGAGTGTCTGTGATTTCTTGTGTGTTGGTGATGACGTATTCGCTTGTGTTGGTGTATCGGTATAAAATGGGATAGAGTGGGTGTTCGAGGGTGAATACGGGGTTGATAATTGCGCGTACTTTTACATGGTCCTGAGGCATGGATGTGTTTATTGTGTAGGTAATGTTGATGGAGTCTGGGTCGGTGTTGATGTCGTCTGGTGAGTCATGCAGTGTGTATGTGGGGGTGGTTTGGAAATAACAATCAGGATTAATCGTATAATATCGTGTTATATTCCAGATGAGTTCGCTGGTGACGTTGACGTCGTTCCAGTCAACGTATTTCATGCTGTCGCCTTCAGTATGGTTCATGCCGTCTCGGTGATGACGAAACCAGCCGGTGTCTTTTAAAAACAAAGTTGTGTTAAGGTTTGTAAATCCATGACCACCAAATATCCAAGGCAATGCAGCTTGTGCAAAAACAGTAGAATCACTCAAAGAGCCATCTGCAATTAATAATGTCCTAAGTTCAGTGGTCCCACCAGTTCTAATTTGATAATTAACTTTCTCACCTGCATTATTTAAACGGAAAGATTGAAAAATTTTATTTGTTATAATATTAAAAATAGAAGAAGGGGATGTTTGATTGTAACCAACTTGATTCAGATCAATTACTGTAATAATATTTTCATCAAGATGGGTGGCTTCATAATAATATGCTCCAAGCATACCATCTTCCTCACCACCATATGCGACGAATTTCACCGTGTATTTCGGGGTAATGTCGTAGTTTGTCTCTAGTTCTTTCATGTATTTTGCAATGGCAAGCATAATACCGACACCAATGGCTGAATCGACGGTCCCCTCTGACCAGACTGAATCATACAACACCCCACAAATCACTGTTTGAGATGGATCTTGTCCAGTGATTTGACCGATGACATTATAACTTTCAACGGAAGTATTCCATTGCTGATTGACATAATAATCGATTGAATAACTGTTAACACTTGCATTTATTTGTTTTCCAATGGTTCCGTTGATGTAGATGATCGGAAAATATGTTCCCTCGTTTCCCGTATCATACGATTCATTGGTGTAATCAAACCAGATAAGGCCTTTGCAATTCGGATAGGCTTTGTACCAAGCCTTCATTTTCAAATCAAGATATGCATTTCTTACAACAAATGACCAAAGATAAAGTGAATTGAAATTTTCATGGTTCTCCAATGTCGGTATTATCTGAATATTAGGGTTGTTTTTTGGGCATTCCTCGATAAACGTAAAATTACCTTGAGGAACAGGTTCATTTTTTAGAAAGCTTGGAAATGTATTTGGATCACTAGAATTAATGGTATCAAATCTAAAGTTATAGGAATCTTGAAATGCTTTTTCCATAGCTCCTGGAATATCAAGGGTAAGTCTTACATCTTGTAAATTATTGAAATATGGTATATTTTCCCAGATAAGAGGAACATTTAAAGGACCCAAGGTAACATTACGTAAAAAATCGTCTGTGCATGTATAATTTTCCGTTTTTACCACCTTTAAATTCCCAAATGAAAAATTATAGGTGAGCAGATTCTTATCATAGGATGTATCATTCTTGCTATTGTTCCATAGCGGACTAATATAACAATCGGTTTGTGTTTTACTCCCAGAATTGTTAACAATATGTCCTTCTTGAAGAACATCTAGTTTAACAGTTAAATTTCTATCTCCCGCCCGTGCCGGTAGAACAGTTACGTCTTCAGGGATGTTTTGAATTCTTTCTTTCTCTACATTGGTCAATCCGATTTCCTGCATCACAGACTCAAGGTAATCGGCGGACCAATGTTCTCCTTTCGAACCGAATGCCCGACCTTTATGTAATTCACTATCGTTATATACATTGTAAATGACATTGCTCAAATTTTCCGTGACCGTGTGAATAAATGCATTATCAAGTTCGAAGTTACCGCCACTGCCTACGTCTGCTTTCACATAATTGTTGACTGGAACAATAACGATGGCCGTCAAACACATCATAATCGTTAACAAAATCGTTATAATTTTTCTCCTCATGTCTATTCTCTCCCCCATTTTGTATTTTATATTTTACCTATTTTGAATTGTCTGTTTATTACCCGATATTGGCCCATATGGTTGCATAAAACCAATAGATAAAACCTACAATTATTGTAAATAATATATCGAGCCAATAACCTGGATACAAATTAGGAGATAACAATAGTTTTTGTTTCTCATTAATATGAATGACTTTTGAATCGATTATTTTTTTTATTGATGTTGTTGATTGTGCATTTACAACTGATGTAAATGCTACGAGTATCATTAGAACACCCGCCCCCATTCCACCTACCATCATGATTGTTTTCTTCATTTTTTTCATTCCTTCCTTTATTATATAATATACTGTATTATTTATATTTTATGCTATGCATAAACATGTCATTCATGATAATCATTCAATTTATTTA
>CAIYYQ010000068.1 GCA_903930505.1 Methanobacteriota archaeon | reverse complement strand
ATTTATGCTCTCCAACAGGACTTAAATTTTTAATAAATAAATTACTTCCTGTCAACATATTATCAATACGATGGGTAGAATATTTTTAATCATTTTTAAAACCCTTCAAACTCAGGAAGCCCATTATACTCGATTTCAGACATTTCTCCGATGTCAATAGTAATTTCATCACCAATATCGGCATTCTCAAGAAAAGAAACTATTCCATCTAAGTCTATTTCGCACAATTTGTTATATCCATCACACTCAATATTATAGACTCTCATTTTGTTCCTCCGTTTCCTCCTCATTGTCATAATTCATTATCATACTTCTCTCTAAAAACCTATTAAATTGTTAAATCTCAATACCTTCAGCTCTTAATTCACGAGTGAGTCTCATTACCTCGTATTTGTAAATTTCCTGTGTTTTTTGTAAAGAATCTATTTTCTTTTGTGTCAATAATATCCTTTGCTTTAACCTAATACAGGTTTTATAGTTACACACAGCTCTACAAGTCATTGCATTAACCTCCTTAAATTATCTTTTAACTTTACTTTTGTAAAGCTTAATAAGTCAATTAAATCTTCAAGTTTTCCCTTCGATGGCTCCGGCAGATTATGCCCCTTAGAATCCGCGCCAATATTCACTTGCGCGGGTTCACATTTCCTGATTAACGAAACCATTTCGTCAACATCGAAATCCATTATTGGCTCAATGGTCACATAAGTTTTTAGCCCTAATAAACTTATTGCTTTCATTGCGTTAGCTCTATTAATAGGTAAAGGAGAATTGCACATTACCTCCTCGTAATGTCTGTTAGTTTCAATTGTAGTGCAAAAAACCCAGTTTGACATAGTTTCTATGTCTAGAAAATTCAATATTCTATTAGGGTTTTTTGATTGAAAAAAGAATTTACTTTTGCTACTTTCACATTTAGCTAATATTCTTTCAATCCATTGATTAGGAATATCTTGCGCGAATAAATCACATGCTGAACCAACAAAAATAAAATTGCTCTCTCCAAACTCAGTTTTTAACTCCTTTACGTCAAGATGAATAGGTTTTTGTTCACCGAATCGCTTCATATAACAGTACTTGCAATCGTGAAAACATTTTCCCTTGATAGGATTCCAAGTATATGTGACAAAATCATACATATTACCGGTTGATTTATTAAGCATATTCCTCCTTAAAGTAAAATTTCCATTCCGTTTTTAGCAATAGTTATTTCCGTTGAACACAATACTTTACCTATTTCACTAACAGCCAATTCCTCATCAAGATTCGATCCGCTCTTGTGAATCAAAACAACATGTTTTAAATCAAGATCCTGCTCACTCAGAAACTGAATAACACCTGATAGACTCATATGATTATCTATTATTCTGTTAATCAATTCAGTAGGATATTTGTATACATTCCTGTCAATCGAATCATTATCATAATTGCACTCAATCATAAGATAATCAATGTTTTGAAACTTCCAGCGAACAAATTTAGTATCAGTAATATACAAAACATTTTTCTTATCCACCTTAGAGCTGATCACGAAACCTAAAGGACGGTTTGCATCATGCTCAACTAAAAAAGATTGGATAGAAAAATTTTTTGTCTCTGATGTCTCATCTTCGTCAATAGAATAAGACTCAAAAGTCATTAATTCTAAATCATTTGTATATATTCTGACTCCGCATTTCTGCACCTCCCTGAAAAACTCGCAATGATCTGCATGCTCATGAGAAATAAAGCACCCTTCAACCCTTGAAAAATCAAAGTTTAATGCTTTTTTCACCTTGTCAATTCGCACTCCACACTCGATCATTAGCTGATTTTTTTCGGAATCCTCAATAATGTAGCAGTTTCCACCGCTCCCCGTGCCTATTATTTTTAGTTTCATTTGTCAATCCTAAAATCCTGGACTTTCTTCTCTTGTTTGTGGATGTTCCGGGAGTTCTGGAAGTTCTTTTTTCGCTTCTGGCAGCAGTTGAGAGTTCGGTAAAATCTCCGTGCCATAGTCAGGAGCATCTTCCTCGCTCGCCACGCTCTGCGCCATTTCAACGCTCATATATCCCCAGTGAGATAGCAGGTTTCGGAGCACTGTT
>CAIYYQ010000067.1 GCA_903930505.1 Methanobacteriota archaeon | reverse complement strand
TAAAAAATTATTTTGGATATAATGGTACGGTCTGGGCATTTACAAGTATAATAAGAGCAAATGAATTAATTGAAATGGAAACATATTATGTCAACACAACTACATTTGAGATACTTCCTTTTAAAATCTGTACAGATTAATTTTTTCTTTTTTTAATAAATTTTTTTTATTTTAACAAATTGTGCCCATCCAAACAACAAATAACTTAAGCACGAAAAACCATAACATACCCGATAACAAAAAAACTTTCTGGGTGCAACCTCAATGAAATTCCTCCTCATCTACGGCACAGAAATGAACAAACCCTCTGTCCATAAACAACAATTTGAACTCCATGGACCAGTCTACCCACCCTTAGGACTTCTTTACGTTGGTAGATCACTTGAAGACGAAGGACACAAAGCAGAAATCATTGACTTCTTCGTCGAACACGACGCAATGACTACAATTAAACACAAGCTTTCATCCGCGGATGCAATTGGCATCAGCGTTGATAACGACTCCTACCACGAATCAGCACAAATTGCTCACACCATAAAAACAATTGATCCAGATATCCCTATCATCATCGGCGGACCACACTGTACACTCTACCCGGAAAAAGCTTTAAAAAACCTCCCAGCCGCAGACATCAGCGTCTGCGGAGACGGCGAACAAACAATCAAAAACATTACCCATGCACTTGAAGGAAAAAAACCATTATCAGAGATCCCTGGGATCCACTACCGAGAAAAACAACAGATAAAGAAAGGAAAGCCACCGGAACTCATTGACAATCTCGACGATATCCCATTCCCAGCACGACATTTAGTCGATGATTATGATTATGGAAAATTCGGAAACACACACCTCTTCACCCCGCCGTTAACCTCGATGATCACTACAAGAGGTTGTCCGTTCCGTTGCCGGTACTGCATCAGACATATTATCTCCTACAAAAGCTTCAGACAGCGAACAGCGGAAAACGTCCTCAGAGAATTCAAAGAAATCAACGATTCCTATGGATCAGTGATGATTGCTGATGACACGTTCCTTGCAGACAAAAAACGTGCGCATCAGGTCCTTGATGGACTCATACAGATGGGATCATCACTGGACATCTTAATCGGAGGGGCACGTGTAGACTCTGCAGACAAAGACCTGTATATGAAAATGAAAAAAGCAGGGGTAAAATACATCAGCTACGGCATAGAATCTGGAAACCAGGATGTTCTTGATTTCTACAACAAGGGAGTAACCATTGAACAGATCCACCAATCAGTACAGTTAAGCCATAAAATGGGTTTTTTTGTAAATGGGACATTCATTTTTGGTGCACCTTTTGAAACCATAGGTCATTTTAAACGCACCATACACCTCGCCTGTTCTCTTCCTTTTGACATCGTCGCATTCTACCCCCTCAGTTACCGCCATGGATCAGACCTGTGGCTTGATGCAGTAAAAAAAGAATCAATAAGAGAAGACGAGCATGAAGTAATAGCAGATTCAAAACGTAACCTTGGCAACTTCACTAGGGAACAAATACTTCAATGGTGCACCATTGCTTCACAAAAATTTTACATGCGTCCACGGTACGTTCTCTCCCAACTTCAAAAAGCGCTACGCACCAAAAACCCGCACATCCTCCAATCAGAAATGTTAATGTTTCTTCACTCCATGAAATAACCACATATTAGCAGCCATCACCTTTACGGTTTAACGCATGAACAAAAAAAAACTCCTACTGCTCATCGGTCTTGTTCTTTTTATCTATATCCTCTCAATACTTGGCATAAAAAATTAATCACCGTATTCTCTGCAATAAATCCTGTACATATTTTGCTTGCTTGTTGTTCATTTATCCTCATTATTTTGCTCGTGAAGTATGAATGGCAGTTTATTAATTGCGGTTTTTCATCTGATGGCAGTAGAACTCTTTTTCGGAAAAAAAACATAAAGTGCTTATTGCCATTATAAGCACTTGATTGAGGTGATAATGAACTATGGAAAAACTCTATGGAGGCATAGACATCCACAAGGAAAAACTTGCAGGATGCATTATGGATATAGATGGAAACATTACCAGAGAACACACCTTTCCATCTTCGAAAAAAGCAGTAGAACGATTCCTATGCGGCATCCCCAGTTCAGGGATAACAATCGCGATAGAAGCATGCGGGATGAGGAGAGGAACGTACAAGATTTTAACAGATATGGGGTATGACGTTAAACTTGCAAACCCGAAGAAAACACATGATATTGCCTGTAAGAAAAAAACCGATCGAATCGACGCTAAGATATTAGCGGATTTACTTCGGACGAAATATCTTCCTGAGGTGTGGATACCAGATGAACAAACCCTGAAGTTCAGAGATCTCGCACGACATAAATCCAATCTTACACGACTCAAAACACAGGTTCAATGTAAAATAAAAAGCTATCTCTTGCGCAAGGGGGTAAAATATGGTAAACTATGGAATGAAAAAACACTTTCAACACTAGCAGAGGAAGATCAGGATATACAGAATCTCATCAATGTGTATAACAGTTTGAAAAAAGAAGAAAAAGAAGTTATGAAACGGATAAAACAAATTGCAAGAAATAGAAAAGAAACGACTTTGCTCATGAGCATGCCAGGCATCGCAGAGTTTTCATCTCTGATGATACTCGCTGAGATTGGTGATATACAACGTTTCCCCTCCCCAAAAGAGCTGGTGAGCTATGCAGGTCTCTGTCGAGGTATATACCAATCTGCTTCAACTGAACGATCTGTCCGTAATACTGCGGTGAACAAGTGGCTGAAATGGATCATCTACGAATGCTCCGGAAGAGCAATCATGCTCGACCAAAGATTTCAACAGTATTTCTACCCGATTCAGAAAAGAAAGGGAGAGAATACGGCAAGAAGAGCTACTGCACGGAAAATGCTCACCAATAAAGAAACTTACAGAGCATCATAAAACATATTCAGAGTCCTTTGGACAAACCATAAGGGCAAGGGCACCTCCAAAGACCCGCTAAGCCGACAACGTATACGTTGTTCGAGCTTCCTCTATCTGATTGGGGGCTCTTTAACCACTTGCCACATTGTGCCACAAAATATTTTGTGAGCACCCAGGAATGTTTGTGGATTAAGCCCTTGCCAACAAAAATATTAACCAGGTGGAGGATATCAATGTAGCGAAACAGAAAAAAAGAGTTCTAAGGAATGCAGGTCTTTCGGTTACGCTTCAGACTGCGTAGTATTCTCAACCGCAATTATTAAAATCAACAAATTTGTTAACAAATATGAGTCCGAATCTCATCCCCGCGCTTTTTTATGGGAGTGATGCCTGTAGCTCCTACTTCTTTAATGGGATAATACAAAAAAGAAAACTCGTGCAGTGATTAATGTTGTAATTATGATTCGAAGAAATCATTTTTTACTTTGTCTCAACAGATAAGACATACTGAAATGTGACGTCATTTACGCGTTAAAATCCCAGTGCGGGCGTGATATTTTTTTTCAAATTATTTTGTATGTACTAAACAGACACGAAGAATGATTTGTGTTATGGTGTTGGAATTATTTTCGAGACATAGTTATAGATGAGAAAAGCGATGAGTGCACTCAGAATTATCATAATCAATGAACTATGGGTGTTTCCCTTTTGTCTACGTGCGAGGAATAATTTTAATAGAGTTATCAATAGTTTCCCGCCTTTAAGGTCGTTGTTCAAACTATTTGCTTTCTCTACAATCGTTTGTGCATTTGTTTTTACGACATTGTACTCTATTGCTGAAATCGATGGTAGTATCGCTAGCATTCCTATGGCGAAAAGTGTTCCTATTATGATTTTTTTGTTCATGGTATCGCCTCTATCTTCTACATTTTTTTGAAATT
>CAIYYQ010000066.1 GCA_903930505.1 Methanobacteriota archaeon | reverse complement strand
CGCAGAAAATGTGGCGATAGTCGGAAGTAAAAATAATTCCTCCTCCCAAAAGGAGAATCTATTAAATTAGGAGATAAAATTTTGGAATCAAAAATATACGATAGATGTGAAAGGAAAAATGAGAGTGGGGAAAGTTGGAATAAGATAGCAGAAGAAACAGGTTTCGGAAGTGGAGAACAACTCAGATCATCCTTCCGAAGAGAAAAACGAAGACGGGAAAATAATTTTAAAGAAGTAAACAATAATTATTCTCAATCCGAAAAATCTAGTTATAGAACGGATGGGGAGAATATTTGGGTAAGTTATAAAGATGACCATATTCCTTCGACTCAAGAAATAGCCGAAAAATATCAAGTTAATTTGAATGAATGGCAAATTAAAGATTTTGAAGTAACAGATTGGAATATGGGGCGTAAAGATATTGAAAAAGATATTCATTGGGAAAACGGAAAAATAACCGATGGAAGTTATTCTAAAGATAGTGGCAAGTTAAATAAGATATTTCTTCATCGGATTAATGTTAGATTTATTCGTAAGACAGAAGAGATTAGAACAAGTAATACTGTTTTGGAAATGATTGAGGAAGCAAAAACTTTTGCTCCAAAATATGATAAAATTGAATATCCTGTATTTGAAGACGGGATGCTTTACGAGATTGATATATTTGATCTTCATTTTGGTCGGCTCACTTGGAATGAAGAAAGTGGTTCCGATTATGATGTGAAAATAGCGAAAAAGAATTTTCATCGAACATTGGACGAATTGCTTTCTCATACAAAAAACTTTAATATAGAAAAAATATTATTGCCAGTGGGCGGGGACTTTTTTAATGTAAATAGTAAAACAAATATGACCGTTCGTGGAACACCCCAACAAGAAGACACAAGATATCAAAAGACTTTTAGATTAGGAAGGCAATTGATTGTTGAAGCGATTGATAAGTGTTCTCAAATTGCTCCTGTTGATGTTCTTTTTGTAAAAGGAAATCATGATGAAGAAAAGTTGTTTTATCTCGGTGATGCTATAGAATGTTGGTATAATTGTAATCCAAATGTAAAAGTAGATAATGGAGCTAAAGGAAGAAAATATTATTCTTATGGCGAAAATTTAATTGGGTTTACACATGGCTCTGAAGAAAAATTAGATAAATTACCAATAACAATGGCTCTTGAAGTTCCAGAACTTTGGGCAAAATCTAAGTTTCGAGAAATGCATACGGGAGATAAACACTTTAAATTTGATACCAAAGAGAATGGTATTGTCGTAAGAATATTAAGGTCACTTGCTGCCGCAGATGCGTGGACATATGATAAGGCTTTCATTAGTCAAAGAAGTCTTGAATCTTTTTTGTGGACTAAGAAAAATGGATTAATGGGTCAATTTACGGCGGTTGTGAAAGAATAAATTTTAGTGCGGGGTATTGACCCTTGCTCTTAAGAGGAAATATAAGAGAAGAGCAAGGGCTTGATATATACATAAAATCTTAATTTTATTTATAATTTAATTTGAAAATTATTGCCTCTATTTTTAGGGGCTTTTTGTTATCCTAAAGAAATAGGAGGTATAAAAAATGGCAAAATATATTATACCATCAACGCGCAAAGGGGATACCTTTCCGGGCGTTGTTTTTACTATAAAAGTAAATGGGACTCCTCTTGTTTTAACTGATGCTGTAATAACAATGGATTTAAGACTAACTGATACAAGTTCAAGTGCATTACGACTCACATCTGTTGCCAATGCTGGCTTTACAATTTCGGCAACCCCAACCGATGGAACATTTACACTTAATTCTCAAATAATTGATGTCCCTGCTGGAACATATAACTATGATATTAACATTTTACTTTCAAACGATACAGTAAAAACGTATGTATGGGGAACGTGGAGTGTGATTCAAGATGTCACCTACGATTCCTGATAATGAAGATGAGGTTATTATTTCTGTAACAGATAACCAGGATATTGTAACCATAACCTCAACCGAAGTTGTTGAAACAATAAATGTCACCATTTCCGATACTCATCAATTAGTTGATATAGATATTACTGAAAATAAAGAATCCGTAGAAATAGATGTTTTAGAAGAACCTCAAGAAGTTATGGTGGATATTTCTTCTATTGGGGAAAAAGGCGACAAGGGCCCACAAGGGATTACTGGCTTACAGGGTATAACTGGTGCGGCCTCAACCGTTCAGGGGGCGACAGGGGTTACGGGCATTCAAGGCATGACTGGCTTGCAAGGCGTGACTGGGTTACAAGGTGTCACGGGTTTGCAAGGTGTGACAGGACTCCAAGGCTACACGGGAGTTTCTAATGTTGCAGGGCCAACTGGCCCACAAGGGATTACTGGCTTACAGGGTATAACTGGTGCGGCCTCAACCGTTCAGGGGGCGACAGGGGT
>CAIYYQ010000065.1 GCA_903930505.1 Methanobacteriota archaeon | reverse complement strand
TGCCTTCTCAAACGAATCATCTTCGAAACAGAACAAAGCACACAAGATAAAAAACGACGCACACAAGCAGTACAAAAAGCCTGCAAAATCCTCTCAGAACTCTACGACCCAAACAACGGAAGCGCACCCATCGCCACAGAGGTACATAAAATCGTCTACGAAACCCTCCAAGACAAAGACCCCTATAAAAAACTCAAACAAGAAAGCAACCGCGTCGCAACATCACTCATCCCAAAAGTGGAACACCTCATCTCTCATTCGAACACTCCGTTAAAAACCGCGATGATCTGCTCCATTGTTGGCAACACCATGGATTTTGGCATTGAAGGATCCAGCACCCACCCTACGATGCTTGCTGAAACCTTTGAAAAAAACATTGAAGAAGGATTAGGATTTGACGACTACCAAAAAACAGAACAACTACTGAAAAACGCTCATCATGTTATCCTGTTCACCGACAACTGCGGCGAAATCGTATTTGATAAAATTCTCTGCCGAGAACTAAAAAAATGTAACACAGACATTTTTCTCTCGGTCGTCGTAAAAGGAGAACCCATCATCAGCGACGCAACCATGGACGATGCAAAAGAAATAAAACTATACGAAGTCGCTGATGAAATTCTCACCACCGGATGTTTCGCAATCGGCGTTGATTTCACTAAACTACCTAAAAATGCAGAAAACCGATTACAACACGCTGATGTCATCATCTGCAAAGGAATGGCAAACTACGAAGCGTTTTCTGAAACAACCTACAAACCAATAATTTACCTTTTGAGAACGAAATGTACCGCTATCGCAAAATCCATGGAGATTCCCCTCAATAAAAACGTGATAAAAGTGTACACCTAAAAGTTTTTCATTTCGGTCTTTTCGCTTTGTACCGATAATAGTCTTGTTTATGTATGTTATTGGTTGCAAAACATATCTTTGTAATATTAAATCTTTAAAAACAATTTATTTTTTTTCATACAAATAAGTTTATATATGTATTCTTCAATATAATATAATAGTTATTTTTAATATGGAATGGGGGACGAAAAAAAATGAAAACAAAACGTGTGATTATTGGAAGCTGTTTTGCGATACTACTCCTGATACTTGTGCCATCTGTACCAGCAATGGAATATAAAACCGCAATGGACACCAACAAAACAAGACTGCTTGAAGAATTCAACGCTCTGGATCTCGATGCATTAAAAGAACGATTACAAAATATCAACGATCCACGGATTCAAAAAGCATCGGGATCGTTGGATTTCGATAAACTCAAACAAACTCTCGCTGATGAACATTTCATTGATATCGCGTTAATTCTCATCATGCTCAATTTCCTTGTCAACAGGTTTTTTACCGTCCTCACACAAGGATCATCATCAAAAAACAGAATACTCTCATCTCTTGCGTTCATCGCAAGTTTATCATTTTATCTGATCATTATTCTGCTTGAATACCAAAGTGGTAACGTGATATATCCCCGAGATCGAGCATACAGTTTATACTTTACAACATTGTTTTCTATTATCGTAACCCTATTACTCATGTTCATCCCAAATTCAATGCCACTGGTAAAAGCTGGTTTTTCATTACTACTTGGATTCATCCTTGGCCTACTCAGCACATTTTTAGCAAACATACTCACTCAATCAATAGGGAACACTTCATAGAAAACACAAATACTGATTAAAAAGATAAAAGGCTTTACTGCTATGAAGTGTTTATACAGCCCTTTACCTTATTTTTTGTTCAATTTTTCAAGTGATAAATATGTTATACGATGAAATCCTCACAGAATACAGAGCTTACAACCCTGAGTCACCGAAACGCTTTCGTAAACATACAAAAACGCTTGCCAGTACGCTTGGTTAATTAACAACATAAAAAGTAATCCCTTTTCCTCTGTTTCCGTCAAAAATAAAAAAAAAATGCTTGTTTTGGAATTATGACGGATTTTCCAGGAGCGGGGCTTTATGTTGTTCAGGGTCGTTTACAGTATTGAGGCAAGAAAAAATGAACGGAACTGAAACGACCCCGAATGAAACTCTCCCAACCACAATCACAAACATGAATGAGGGTATCTTTGGGTCAAATCAGGGGGATGAATAAACATGTTTTTCTTCTTAGCCGCATATCCAATCCTTGGAGCCGGATTGAAATATATTGATGAAGCGTTTGATGAACAGATCTTCAACAAGAAAATCGCGTATCTCATTGCACCACTACTTGGAATCTTATGGGCATATGCAATGATAATCGATGCAGCATCTGCAACGATACTCCTTGCAATCCTTCTCGGCGTCCTTTTGAAAGGCAAAATTGACAACTACGCACACCTAGCCGGATTAGCCATTATCCTAGGTATCGTCGTCCTCGCAGGCATTCAACTTCTTTTCCTCCCGTTAATTATCCTCACCCTCGGAGCGTTGTTTGATGAAGTAGGAAACGATATGATCGAAAAGAAACGTTTCCTGGAGAGTAAAAACAGGCTGCAGCAATTTATCGGACATTTCTTCGACCAGCGATGGCTAACAAAAGTAGTCATTCTCGCCCTGGCCGTCATCGGATTGATCCCTTTCTTCTTCTTTGCTGCGATGTTTTTCTTTGATAGCGCATACTTAGGTGTGCGGTGGTACAGTCAAGTTCGACAACAGAGATCAACAATTGGTCAGGTTGAGAAGAAGCCGGATGCTGGGATAACAGCTTCTTCTTCCACTCTATATTCACATGCATACGTAGGTGCGAACAAGGTTTTTATGGTACCGGCTCTGATTACCAAGAGCGAGGGGATACCACCAAATGGTTACTCCTTGGACGTAATACAAAAAGGGTGAACAAAAAAGATGTTATTTGCGTTACTTTCCTATCCAATCCTCGGAGCAGGGGTTAAATATATCGACGATGCGTTCGACGAGAAAATCTTCAATAGAACGCTCGCGTTCCTTGTTGCTCCTATCCTTGGGGTCTTATGGGCGTATACGATGCTTGTTGATCCTGTGTCTGCAACGATTCTTCTTGCGATACTCTGCGGTGTCCTTCTCAAGGGGAAGATTGATAATTATGCGCATCTCCTAGGATTCGCAATTATCCTGGTGATTATCATTCTCACTGGTGTACATTTACTGTTCCTGCCGTTGATCTTCCTTGCTACCGCTGCTTTTCTTGATGAAGTTGGCAACGATCTCATTGATCAGAACAACACCTATATTGATAGAAACAAAGCCTCGCATCGATTTCTTGTCTATTTCTTTGATCAACGATGGGTGATGAAACTCGCAGTCCTCTGCATCGTATTTATGGGGGTTGTCCCAATTTATTTCTTCTTTGCACTTTTGCTTTTTGATGCCGCGTATCTCCTTGTTCGTTGGTACGGTCGGTCACGGTCAACCATAGCTATATCGTTTGATCTAAAACTGATGAAACTCAAGGATTTTATCGTACCTAACCGGAGAAGAACCCCCGTATAAACCTCCATACAAAGTCTTTTTAAAGGATAATCAACAAAATTTTTCTGAGTGTACGTAGGTATGACGATTGAATGTGATGTTTTCATTGTAGATGGAGAGAAGGGTATTCTTTTGAACAAAAGGTAAAATGATATGTGTTAATTACATTTAACATAGAATAGATTATAGGTTAATTGAGTATGACAAAAATATAGGATGTTTTGATCGAGTAAAACCCCTGGTGGAAACACCCCGATACCATCGACGATAAACCTCAAGAACTCTATGAACAACTCCTTGGAAAAAATGTCGACACTTCAGAGAAAACAATTGAGATCGTACCAGCTGTGAAATTCCTCCTTCGAAACACCGACAGACAAAAGTCTCGTTCCAGGAACAAAGTATAAAATCATTTGAAGAGTTACCCTAGGTAAGATGATGTGGGAGTCGCTATGTCGATAGCATGTGACGTCTTGGTTGTTGGTGCGGGACCTGCGGGGTTATCGGCTGCCCTTTTATTATCAAAACATGGTTTTAATCCAGTTGTTGTAGAAAAAAATAATCATGGCGGACCAGATCATCTGAAATATGATATTACTGAAGGGAATCGATTGCACAAGATACTTGATAAGCTAGGAATCAAACCCCATAAGATTTCTAATCAATCAGAATGGATTTCCCCGAATAATCGTTTTCTTTTGAGCTCAGAAATTGAAGATTTTTATTTCAAGCGAGGACCGGAAAATGATTCTCTTGAAAGTATGTTGACAGGGACATTACAGAATCGTGGTGTAGATGTTCTATTCAAATCTAAGGTTCAACCATTGAAATTAAAGGCTGGCAAGATTAAAACCATCAAAATATCAGGAGAAAAAGAAAAGAGAGAAATAAAACCAGATTTTATTATTGTTGCAGACGGTCCAGAATCTAATATGAGAAAACAACTTCATCTTACGACAAAGAAATTAGCAACCTTTCAAGGATATGGAGTCGTAGTGAAAACGCTAAAGAAAGATGTTTTTCCTCACGCCAGGATATATTTTGATGAAAACATTGCCCCTGGAGGATATATCTATTCAGGATCTGTAGGACAGGACGCTTTTTTTTGTGTTGTAACAGATAAATTATGTTCAAAAAACATATCCTTGGAAAAAAAATTGACATACTTCTTAAAGAAAAAGATTGATCGGAAGTATACAATTAAAAATTATTTCTCAGGAGTTGGAGTATCAGGCTTACAACAAACAGTAGCAGGAAATGTCCTCTTTATCGGAGGCGCTGCCATGTTTTATGATCCATTTCTTGGTTACGGATTGAATTATGCAATTGAATCAGCTAATGTCGCAGCAGATGCAATAGTAAAAGATGACTTACAGATATATAAGGAATACTCAAAGGGAATACAAAATAACTTAAAAAATATGTTTGTAGCGAGAAAAATATGGAGAAAAGCAGATAATGAATTTTATGATAGATTGATTCAGGTATTTAATGGAAAATGCGAAATAAGTGATGATAAAATAAATAAAATATTAGAAGTGTTTAATGAAGGTTAAAAGTATAGACTAGCGAGAGTGACGCTCAGTGAAAAACGTAGTAAAGAAGATTGAATGTGATATATTAGTAATTGGAGGAGGTCCTGCAGGATCAAGTGCCGCCAGATCTGCTGCTCTAAACGGTTTGAAAACTATTCAAATTGAAAAAAAGGAAGAAATAGGAATTGATGTTAAATGTGGTGAAGGTATAGGAGAATATCTTTTTCCACATTTACCTTTTAAAATACCAAAAGAACAATTGATATGGAAAATAGATGGTATGTTTTTTTGGACTGATGATATTTCAATCGAAAAAAAGGGAAAATTATGGAATGCATATAGCGTTGACAGAGGGAAATTTGATAAATGGCTATCAGAACTTGCCCGAATCGATGGTGCAGAACTCTTACTCAATACTGAATTAATTGACTTGGAATTAAATGAAGAAAACATAGTTAAAAAAGCAATATTAAAAAAGAAAGATAAATTGTTTGAGATATCGCCTAAGACTATAATCGCAGCAGATGGAAGTGAATCAACAGTTTTGAAATGTTTAGATAAATATAATCCAAAAATCGGCGACCTTGCAGAAGTTTATTCATGGGAACTGAAAAACATAGAGTTATATAAACCGCATTTTGAACAAGTTTTTACTGGGGATTTTACTCCAAGTGGTTATGCATATATATTTCCCAAAGGAAAAGATGTTGCCAATGTGGGTGTAGGTGGTATATTTCCAGAAAGAAAAATGGAAACATACTTTGAAGAATTTCTTGAAATTGAGCAAGTAAAAAAACAAGTGAAAAATGCAGAAAAGGTTGTAGAAAAATCAAAAAAAGCTGTATGGAATAATCTTACTGACAAATGGATTTATGGAAATGTTATTCTTGCGGGTGATGTTGCAAACCAAAACTTAAAACCATTCATTGAAGGCATTTTACCATCTGTTATATGTGGGGATATTGCAGGAAAGATTGCATATGAGATGTTGACAAAAAGCAATGTTGATAATGATCAATATATAAATGAAGTTCAAAGAGTCCTAAACACATATTTTATAGTTTCAAAGGAAATGCAAGAAAGTATAACCTATCTATTTTCTAAAAAAGGTAAAGAAAAATATTTACAATTTTTTGGCATGGTAACTGAATTGTTCAAAGATGAAAAAATCGAAGAAATAGAAAATATGAATTATGATGAATTAAAATCTATATTATTAAAACTAAAAAATGAGTTGTGATCAATTGAAATACCTAATTATCCATTGATTTGCAAAATGCGATAAGGTTTATACTTTCATAAAGATGATGTGATCCAATTTCTGGAGTGTAAATACTTTCTCCAGCAACAAAGGGTACTAGAAAAGGGGTCTCGAATTTTTTAAAGGAATTTTGGATATCAAATATATTTTTTCCCAAAGTTTCTAAAAATGTTTCACAAGCAAAACCAAACACGCATATAGGATTTTTTTCAGATAAATTATTGATGCTTTCATTTAATTTATTTATTGAATTTTCTATTGATAAATGGAGAAGAGTTAATGTAGTATCTTCAACCTTATTTGCAAATATTAAATTTTCACCATAAATTAATCCAATCATACAGGCATGCCAGATATTTCCTTTTTTAAACCCCAAAGGATAATAAAAAGCATTTTTATATAACTGATAAACAGCGTCCTTTTCATCTATTTTAAGATTCAGTTTATTAAAAAAAGCACTCCTTGCACCGTTTCCATCTATCTTTTTCACAATATGTTTGTCTGTTGATAACTTATTAATATTGAAGGTTTTATCTTGAACCTTGTAACCTGTAATTGTTTCAGTATAAATTTTTGAGGGAACAGATATATTGAGCCCAAGAAGAGTATTTTTTTCTATGTCGTGACCATGGAATTGATAATTTCTTAACATTTTATTATCATCCATAGTACAACCACCGATTATAATCCGATTCTTAAATCGGTCTGAAAGGAGATCCAATATATCATCTGCTCTATCGTAACCATAATTCAATTTTTTCATTGCAGGTAATAATTTTAGAAAACTATTACCTATTTTTTTTGATAAAATCACATTTTTTTGACCGATTCCTGGAATTTTTGGTATAACTGCAGTGGGCAATACTTCAATTAAGACATTATGATCATATTTTGATTTTTTTCCAATTTTTTCAAACAGAGAATCAACTGCCTTTCCAGGATTTCTCTTTGAATTATATCCAACTCCTACATCAACGTCGATATTTAATGATGACACAGCAATCGCACTAGTTCCTCGCGTATAACATCCATAATTATTCATAAATCCTGCGACAGTTCCTCCAATTAGTGGCGTCCCTTTTGGTAGCACATCCCACACGCCGTTGAGGAACTCTTTGAACCCCCCATGCTTTTCATAATGAATTGTTGAGAATAAAAGGAAGAAATCTGGTGGATTGTGTAACTTCTGAATTGCTGTTTCTGCAACCTCTCGTCCTGCTTCCCTTGCATCCCATTTTCTGCTCATGCCGACTGCTGCCTCAAAATCAGGATGATCGGACCCATCTGTTTTGTTGAATGCAGACTGCTGCGTATTTTGTAGGGTTTTCGTAGGTTGTTGTTTTATTGGTTCTTGAGGTTGTTCAAGTTCTTGCATATGTTATTTTTCCTTACCCTTCTATTTCTTTCTCTGTTTTTTCTTTATCGGGGTTCATGATTTTTAGTATTTCTCGTCTTGCGTTCTCCATTTCTACCTCTAAGAGTCCTTTATTTGCCAATGCAGGAATAATCGCAACCAAGGCGTTCTCCGTATCAGGAAAAACATAGAACAATACCTCATACTCCTGTAATCGAAACTCCATCTCCCCGAGACCAGCCGGGGAATAGGAACCAATTACGCTGAACACGTCATCCATAGCCCGATGGATAATATCCCATATTTTTTCCACTTCGGGTTTAAATCCCTCGCCGCTGGGCATGACGCTGATCATGTTCCTGCGTGCAACCATGCATGCGAGGATATCATCAAGTTTCAGTAAATCTTCTAAAACACCTGCAATGGGATCATCTTTCATTATGCATCCTTCCTTTTACAGAAACAAATAGGATAAGACATAGAAATAGTTTATGCTCATTGTAAAGCAGAAGCATGATATTCTAGTTCATCATTGTAAAAAAAGTCTTGGAAATATTCTATGATCTGAAATACAAGCATAAGATTTTATCGATCCTAACCTGTGATGAATCGGTAATGAAACGACGTCAATGATATTGATTAACTATAGGGGAAAAACATTTTTTACTTCTTGTTCGAAACTCTTCAAAACATCTGCACTTTTTTTAGGTAAATTATATATTTTACGGATGTTAAACATCACAAGTGGTGAGAATTTCATAATGGTCTATGTGGATTTCTTCTTCAGACTATCCAGCCATTATTGATTTGAATTACTATACCACTGTTGGTTACCGTACGTTGATGCAAAGATTTTGTCCAATGGCGACCACATAGCAAAGGAGTACCCTGATTGGTAGAAATCAAACTCATAGAGATTAGCGACTATATTTGTTCCTCTGACATGGAATGCGATTCGAGCAGCGGTCACTGTGCGCTGGCTGAACGATATCTCATAATAACTTGAAAAAGATCCTGCTGAATAGACATTCTGCCAACTACCACCACTATATACATCGACTGCTACTTGGTAACAGTAAGTTGAATGGTACCATGCCCAGAACCGTATTTTATTTGTTACAATAGGCCCTGGTGCTGTAAGCTCAAGCCACTCAGTCCATCGATCTAAATAATAATGATTGCTATCGGCTGACGTACTAGTGCTCTCATCATAGGCACGTGTTTCGTAATTCCATCCGCTCTGCGGATCATTGTATCCATTGGGTGAAATCCAACCAGGAATAAATATCTGCAGTCGGAAATGATCAGCTGCCCCCCAGTATCCCGCATTATCTTTTGCTCGGACATGGAAGTACCACGTTCCTCCTCCGATATTAGAATATGATGCAGATGTGCCGGTGGTATCAATGTTTCTATCTGGGACGGTCGAGGAGGAATGATCAAGGATGTAACTGTACCCTGCGATACCAGAGGGATCAGAAGGTATCGTCCAGGAAAACACGGGATCATCCCCTGTGTACCATTGGTCTTCATCTGGATGTGTCGATGAGGAGATAACAGGTGCTGCTGGTCCGGTGATAAACTGGAATTCATGTAGATCTGCTACTACGTATGTCCATGTGCCTTTGATGACATGGAACGCCACCCGTGCCTCTATGACGCCATCACGATCCACCGCTTTTTCAACCCAAGCATAATTTGAGTAGCTTCCTTGATAGACATCATACCAAGTCGTACCAACCAATACATCGACATCGATAAGATCACAATGACTGGTATCATACCATGCCCAGAACCGTATGTTACTGCAGTAGATTGGCGAGTATAATGTTAGTTCTAGGTATTCAGTCCATCTCTCAATATAATACTCATTACTGCGAGTTTTTGTGTCAGTGTTTCCATCGTACGCATAACTTTCGTCTCTCCATCCACCCCAGGGGTCGCTATAGCCTGTAGGTGAGATAAGCATGGATGCTAAAATTTGTACACGATAGTGATCTGCTGGTCCCCAGTATCCTGCGTTGTCCTTTGCCCGGACGTGGAAGTACCAGGTTCCATCAGCGACATTGGAATATGATTTTGATGTACCAGTGGTCATAACTGTTGTATCTGGTGTGGTGCTGGCAGACTGATCAAATGCGTAGCTGTATCCATTGATCCCTGAAAGATCAGAAGGTACCGTCCAGGTGAATACCGGGTCGTTGTTGGTATACCATTGGTTTTCATCAGGATGCGTAGGGGAAGAAATAACCGGTGCTGGTGGCGCGGTGGTGTCAATGTTGATCTGGTAGTGATCTGCTGATCCCCAGTTTCCTGCGTTGTCTTTTGCCCTGACGTGGAAGTACCAGATACCATCTGGTTTATCTATGTATGATTTTGTGGTACCTGTGGTATCAATACCCGTGTCTGGTGTGGTGGAAGGTATTTGATCAAGATCATAACTATATCCCGCTATACCTGAGGGGTCTGATGGGACAGTCCAATTGAACACCGGGTCGTTGTTGCTGTACCATTGGCTTTCGACAGGATGTGTTGAGGATGAGATCACCGGTGCGAAAACCGTTGTATCTATTTTTATCTGAAAATGATCTGTTGCACCCCAGTAGCCTGCGTTATCCTGTGCACGGCAGTGGAAGTACCAGATGCCGTCGGTTAGATCGGTGTATGATGTGAAAGTCTCTGTTGTTTGAAGAAGTGTTTCGGGTATTGTTGTTGCATTGTGATCTATGGTGTAACCGTATCCTTTGATGCCTGATGCATCATAGGGTGTTGTCCAAGAGAACAGAGGATCGTTGTTGCTGTACCATTGATTTTCATTTTGATGGGTGCTTGACGAAATCACAGGTGCTGGCGGTGGTGTTATATCTGGGGTGAGGAGAAACGCCCGGAGATATCCGTCATGAGTACCGTTGCCAACGATTTCTGTTTGGTCATTGATCTCGTATGCATCTTGGAGGGTCCAACCCGGTGATGAAAGCAGTAGGGTGTTGAGGTCCTTTATATTTCCGTTTTCCCAGATGAATGCATGCATGTCACCGTTTTCTGTGGTAGAGGAACCAACGACTTGACCTGCATTATTGATTGCATGTGCGATAGTGTTAGAGCCGCCAAGATTTCCTAGGTCAATTGGATTTCCGTTTTCCCAGAGTACCGCATGACATTCTTTTAAAGAATTATAGGAACAGCCGACTACCTGACCAAGGTTATTGATATCGAAAGCTTTGCAGTGAACATCACCAGAAAGTGGTTGAAGAGCAGTCATTTC
>CAIYYQ010000064.1 GCA_903930505.1 Methanobacteriota archaeon | reverse complement strand
TTTGAAGAAGAAAACAAAGGAAATCATCGGTACCTGTGTCTCTATGGGTGTCACGGTTGAAGGAAAAAAACCGCAGGAGATCCAGAAAGCTATCGATGATGGGGTTTACGACGCTAAATTCGTTTAGAAACAACACAGCATGATGCTTAACCCTATCGATTAACACGGATTTTAATTCATGTTTTTGTATATGCAGTTGCAATTTCAGTTCCTACTTTTGTGAGATAAAGAGTATTTCCATCAGATGAAAAATTAAAGTTATAAACATCTATAAAGCTTGGGTCATATTTAAAAGTAATTTGATTTCCTTCAATTGTATATGTTCCTTGTACATGCATTAATCCCCATGGTATGCTACATGTCCCATCACTAAAAAATGTATATGTGGTTTGAATCCCATATGTAGAATTTACCCAACTTCCAATAAATCTTTTATTATCTTGGGAATTACTGGAACATCCACTCAACCCAACACAAACAAGTAGAACAACTATTCCAATTATCAAAAAATAATTTTTCATCTGTAGAACACCTTTAACTTCCTGATTTCCTTTTATAAGAAAATCCTTTGTAAATACTAGAAATTCCCATACCAATAAGAACGAAAGATGGAATCCATGAATTAATAGAGAAAAAATTCATAATAACAAGACCTACAACGATTAAAAGAATCCCTGTACTAAAAAAAGTTGATACTCTCAAATTAATTCGCCCTTTCCCCTCCGTGGTTTTTAATAATTGATTTATCTCTTCTTTATCGTGGCAAGAAAAACAGATTCTTGTTCCATCTGGCATATCCCACCATTTCAAAAAAAAACTCTTGCCACATTTCGCACATTTCGCCATATTTTCTCCCCCAAATTACAATTTCATAACCTTTCTCTATTTAAAAATCTATTCAGCGGGAGGCAATTGGAGGTTGGAAAAGTTACAATGATGTTTTAAGAAGCTTTTCTATTTTATCCTTTAATTTTTTGTATAATTCCGCATTTTTATTTGAATTTATTTTCATATCAACTGTGCGTTCAAAATTTGTTACTTCTATTTGTATTTCATCTATGGCTTCTGCTAAATCTTTTGTCTCAGAAAAAGTAAACAAATCTGATTTCAATTTTATTATATTTAAAATTGCGTCATGTATTTTAAATGTTTTAGAAAAAGATTTCTCTTGGGTATCTTGTAAATAATATTCAGCTAAAGCAAGTCTCAAATCTATTAATTCTTTAATGTAATAAGAACAATCGCCGCTCCGATTAATGCGTCAATTTCATTAACCATTTTCAAACCCCTATATGATTTTATAACATTCGTTTCTTTAAAAGCATATCTAGGCAGAAGGTAAACCAGGAAAAAAATTATTGGATTTATTACTTTCCGTAGTGACAGATCGCAATTCCTGCATTTTTCCTCCTACTTACTTTTTCGTCACGTCGTCTTAATTCTAAATTCGTTTAAACCCTCGTTGGAAAAACTGTTTAATGGATTTCATCATTCGATCTTTTCGATATTGAAGCGGCATCGTTGTTCCTTCACCCCACGTGGTTTTCTTTTGAAGTTCAGTAAGTACCGAATCAATGGAGAGATCAGTTGTTGGGATAACTGTATAACCGTATCCAACGTAAGCACTGGAATGAGAATCACTCCCGCCAGTTCCCCCAAGTTTTAATGCGCGTGCGATTTTTGCTGTTTTGATGTTTGTTTTCGGAAGGCTGCAACCATTAAACACTTCAATCGCAGGTATCTTTTTTAAGCTATATTCAAGGTTTGGTCTCTTTATTCCGGACATCTTTCGGAATAAATGAGGAACGATTGGCAGACCACCTTTATCTAAAATGATGTCAACGGTTTCATCGACTGAGCGATCTCGTGGAATGTTCTCTGTGACGTTTAACGCGATGAGATGACCGTCTTGTGTTGATATTTCAACTCCAGGAATCACCAAAAAATCTTTTGGAGCGACCTGCCGTGCTCGAAATCCACCCTCTACAGAATTATGGTCAGTGATTGCTACGCCGTTCAATCCTTTTTTCTTAAGTACGTTGATGATCTCCTCGAGAGTTCCATCTGCATCTTCTGAATACTTTGAATGAACATGCATATCAATTTTTATCATATCGCAAGCGCCTTGTTTGTTGAATGGTAGATATCAAATGTATTAGAAAGTTACGGTTGATGTATGCGAAACAAAATATCGAACACCTCACCTGCATATATACATGAATAAAAAGGTTAATAATGCTGAGTTTTATTATTCATGTAACGGGGAGACGTAATTACATGCTAAATACAAAAATAAAATATCCGAACAATCAATATTTTGGTCAGCTTGAGCTTGTTGAT
>CAIYYQ010000063.1 GCA_903930505.1 Methanobacteriota archaeon | reverse complement strand
GCCGTTCACGCAATCGGTTACGTAGAGGTATGGTTTTTGTTGTTTGCCGTTTCCAAGGATTTCGAGTTCTTTTGGGTTTTTGTTGAGTTTTTCTATGAAATCCACGATGACGCCATGGGTTCCTCTGGGGCCGACGACGTTTGCAAAACGGTAGATCCAGGCGTTGATATCGAAGGTCCCGCAGAATGCACTGATTAGGCCTTCACCGCCGAGTTTTCCTGCACCGTAAAAGGATATTGGTAGGGTTGGGCCATAGGTTTCTGGAAGAGAAAGATTCGGTGTTTCTCCGTAGACGACGCTGCTTGATGAATAAACGATGCGGTTGATTTGGTTTTGTCGCATTGCTTCGAGCACGTTGTAGGTTGCGATAATTCCTTGTTTGAGATCAAGATCAGTTTGTTTTTCTCCTAGTCTGACATGTGGGTTTGCTGCGAGATGGAATACGACATCATGGTTTTTTATCGCTTTTTTGATTTGTTTGAAATTCAGGAGATCTGCTTTGATAAAAGTGAAATGCTCGTTTTTAAGGTGGTGTTCGATGAATTGTTTATTGCCTGAGCTGAGGTTATCATATACTGTAACAGTATCGCCTCTTTTGATGAGGGCGTCGACAAGATGACTGCCGATGAATCCAGCACCGCCTGTAATAAAAACATGCATTAGCAAATGACCCCCTTTTACTCAACTTTATCCCCTTATGGTTTAAGTATTTTTTGTATTGTAAAAGGATTTCATCTGAAAAAAGATCGAGAATGGTTTTTCTATGTTTTTAAGTAGGAATAATTGTTAATGAGATGTGGTGTTGTTCTCGTAAGGATAAATGTTTTATTTTTTCTTTTTGATGTTGGTTGCTTTTGGTCCGCGTTCTGATTCTTCTGTTTCGAATTCTACTGCATCTCCTTCATTCAGTATTGTTCCCTCGGGAACCGCGGTGCGATGTACGAAAATATCTTTACCTGCTTCATTTGAGATGAAGCCGAATCCTTTTCTTGTGTTGTACCATTTTATTGTTCCTTTCATGTTTTTCACCTTTCACCGACCAGATACATTTTGGTCAGGGTGTGTAGAGAACATAAAACAAAAGAATTAGAATAAACGTATGTATTGGAACCTTTTGTCTCTGTTCTTTTATTAGTTAACAAATAATTGTCTTAAATAGATTTCTGAGAGACGAAGTAAATGGGCACCGGATTTTTATCTTATCCATTTTGGGATTTATATAGAGGTTTGCGGATCTAAAACGTTTGATTACAACCACAGGCGAAATCGCTACCGGCGAGATGGATATCCATATCTATCAACTGTTGAGTATCTTTCAGAAACAACGAAGCTGAGGTATTCTGATTGTAAATCTAAATAAAAAAAGAGATCCGCCTGAAGAACAGTTCTGAAAAACAAAATCCATGTTTTCTTAAATTTTCAGTGCAATACAAGGATCACCAAAATAATTTAATTCGTAATAGCACCATCTCATATAAGGTTCGTCGATTCTCCAAAGATTATCTTCTTTGGAATCTTGGTTGGCTTTACTAATTACCGTGATATTTTCCCCAAATACTGCGTCCCAAAACTCACGAAGATACCGCTGAGAAGAACTATCTGTACTATTTGGTTTTCCAAACCCAAAACGAGCATTCATGATCACAGCGAACGCCGCATGATCTGTTTTAACTGTTAGATACTCAGCAATACAATCATCGTTACCATCGAAAGCACCGCATAAACATCCACAAGAATACACAAAAAAATAATTTTGGTTGCTCATCCGATCAATATCCTGATTCTTGAGTTTCATTGAAGTGTTTTGATTGCCATGTCCGACATTGCAGATAATATGTGGTGTTTTCTCATTTATCTGTTCAATCAACTTTATTTTTGGCCAACCACCTAATCGTTGAAATTTTTCCGGGTTAAGCCACCCGTTATCTTTCCAATCACGGTCATACAGTTTCGTAATAACATACTTATCTGATGGAAATCCAACAGTGCTATAATTTGCGTTGGAGCATCCATCGATAAGTTCATCTAAATGATTTCCGCCCCATTTCCCGTTCTCTCCAAATGGAATCTCACCAAGATATTGACCAACTAAGAGAACATTTTTCAGATAATTATCATTTTCATCGGTTGCCATATATGCTAATGTCTTGTGAACAAAGCGATCTACTTCTTCGGTCGTGCCAACGCATGCTCTTCCAACATTTACCTCTGCGAGTAAATCACTTTCATTTGGTTCTCCCCAACAATCTTCTCTATTATCACTGAAATATAGACCATCTATGATTATTTTTTCTCCTATTCTTTGTCTTGCTGAAAGTCTATTATAGAATAAAGGAAGTCCGAGTCCGTAACGTTTTACCCAATAAATTTGAAAATTAATAGATGTTATGTTATTCCAATCAAATGTATTGGAGCCATTCAACGATGAGAGAAGAATGTGATTTGATCGAAATGTCCTGTCGATACCATATTCACTTTTGATCATATCATTGATACTAGTATTGTCATTATGAATCGAAATACTACCAAGAAAAGGTTTTGTCTTTATGTTATTAAATAAAGATGATTTTTTTATAGAAAAATGAAGCCATTGGACCTGTGAGAGATTCAACGGTGGATTAAAGATTAAATTGCAGAAACCATATATTTGTTTGTTATGGACTAATTTACAAACCATGGCATTGGTACCGATCAGACTTTCTGTGGAATCAAGATACGGGCCAACTAAAAAACCTTCTGCTGATCCGCTAACACCAGGGTCCTCGATTGAAAGATCTTTATCAGTAGGGTAGGATACTTCCGGGTTATTCCATGCACCGTCAAGACAGGAATAGTAGAGATCAGAAGGCCCTAATTCATCATCAGGTCCATATTTCCCTGCGGTATTGATTCCAAAGTAGAGTTGTTTCGCTGGAATGACGTCATCATCACCGCCTAGGAGGACGTAGTCTATTCCCCAGTTCGTATACGCGTTTTTGATATAGGTTCTGATATCCTCAGGTTTACTACTGCCGATGTCGGAAAGAGTTTTGATAATTGTACGCGTCCCTGATGCGTCATGTGCTTCCTTCAGTGGTTCAAAGGATTCTTTCAATTCATCGGTGGTAAGAATAAGAAGATCATATGATTCAAGAGCGGTTGAAGGAGATTGTTGGTATGTATTCGCAACTCCTGGATTGTCAACTTTCTTTATCACTTCAATCTTATCTTTTTCTAATCCGCGGTACAGGGTATTTGGAGAGGTATCTCTCACAGTTTTAATAGAAACCACCATATCTGTATAATAAAAGAGTTCGCCGGTAGTAGGAATATACTGCATGGGGTGTAATTTTAAAACAAGAATTCTGTATCCCCTGAAAGTGTAAACACCGATTTTAGTAAATAACTCCCCTGGATAAGGATGAGAGCTACTGTATATCTCTTCATTGAGCGCTGTGGTTGAACCAGATTTAGGGTCAGATAATGAGACGGAATTTTCAACTGGTTCGATGTAATAATCAGACCCAAGATACACTTTTTCACTTGGGATAACTGTGATCTCTTCCACATTTCTCCCAGAGGGTATCAAGATGTAAGCGCCTCTTTCAGGTAATGCAGGTTCCCCAAGATTTCCACCTAATGGAGTGTCTTTCATCATTATTTTATTGAACGTCACATTATCTAGCGCAATATTCTCCACGAGGGGATTATCAAATGAATATGTCACAGTGATAACATTATTGTCTTCCTCGTCTGCACTAATCTGACAAGAAAAAGCTGTCAGTATAATGATACTGATGATCCCGATCGTAGGAATTTTCTTCATAGACGGAGGTAAAATTGTATAGTTAGGATAATAATATGTTTTTCTGTTCATGTTTCATAAGAATTTTTATATTATATATACTTTACCTTAAAAAGCTTCGAATTTTTTGAAGAGATTCGAACAAAATACAATATTCTGTTAAATGTCAATAATTTTAATCCCCACATAGAAAACGCCTCCTCACAGTCTATGCATATACAATAAATGGAACTGTCGCTACCGACGAGATGGATATCCATATCTATCAACTGTCGAGTATCTTTCAGAAAAAACGAGGCTGATGCACACTGACCGTAAACGGCTGGTAAAAAGATATCTATTGAATAAAGTGATTACTTAAAGAAGAATGTCTGATCGATGGGCTAATTTCCAATTAAAACTTATTATTTCGATTGTTGTATTATTGGTTGCTTTTTTTCATAGATTTTTTCTTCAACCAAGCGGTTCATCAGGTAACGTGATATCTGCACCAAGAAACAGGATCGCAGGTGTACCCTTTTCCCGTCTATTTATTTGAAACGTCCACGTCCCATTTCCACCGGTGATCATATCCCAATAATCAAAATTTCCTTGTTTTTTAAGGATATGATTTCGGAATATGATCTGCGTATTATCTAATGATTTACCCTCGGGAGTTACAACATGAATATGCGTCCAATCATATTGGTAGCTATCAGGATTCATAAAAAAACCGACGAATGTGTGATTCACCTGATAGGTAAATTCTCCGTCGAGGATCAGGCTTTTATCACGGTCGATGGGTGGGTGTAACCAGGTACTGAATAAACTCTGAAAGTTCCCCAGTTGTTTCCAGTATACAATTTTTCCATGAAGATGTTGAGTCTCTACCATCACACTTGAGAATCCCAGGGTTGGATGATACCACGTGATATTTCCGTTAGATTGTGCTTCGAGATGGATGGAAAAGGTTGTTTGAGGAAGTGGTGTTGTAAAGAATATGAAATACCAATCACCAGCAGGTAACGGATCCGAGATAACAACACGCGCTGACCCTGACACCCCCACGACTGATTCTTTTCGGTTCCAATGTTGTCGTACAAATTGTATAGGTCCTAGATTAACCTGGAGATAATGTTCCC
Source organism: Methanobacteriota archaeon (assembly GCA_903930505.1). Next base: position 3,461 of record CAIYYQ010000063.1, on the reverse strand, counting down.
TTATGACAGATAATTTATCTATTATTACTGTATTTATAGTGGTATTAAAATTTGTAAGAGTAAAACGGCTGCAAATCCCAGTAAAACCGTTGTAATTTTCATTCATTGTCTGATTCACTGAAAACGTAATGTTCTCCATAAAAATTGGTTGATCACTGGAAAATCGAACCACGTACCAACTATCATCTGAATGATTCATCCATCCATCAAAAGTCACATTATGATTAAATCGACTAAAAGAAAAACCTTGTTCTTGACCGAGAGATTTATATTTTGCTTCATCGTCAGCGGATATCAAAGGAAACATTGATGATACAAAGAGAAAAAAGATTACTGCCGCGATAATGATTTTTACGTTCATTTTTCTTTTCACCTATACAAATTGTCATTATTGTTAATTCTTTTTTGGGTTTAATGTTATGGAGCTCCATTCCTGTTGGGATTGGCAATTGGTTTCGTTTTACTTATGAATTTTTACAGTGATTAAATACATATAATATTTTATTTTTTATTCATAATTAATGTTGTTTAATCATTATATAGTTATGCTTTGGCTTATTGATGATTCCAAACCATTGACATCAACAACTGTTAATGTCACATTATAAACTTGATGTAATGATGAAAATTGATGTGTTGGGTTCTGTAATGTAGATGTGTTTCCATCACCGAAATCCCAATGCCATTTCGTTACATTCCCTGCTGTTTCATCTGAGAATTGGATGTAGTCAGGATGTACCTGGTAACTAAAACCGACTTTCACTGATCCAGTCGGTGTTGGTGGTTTATAAAAGTAAATACCCAAAACAGTAACACACAAAACAAATATAGTAACAATCACTATGATTATTTTATCTTTTTTATTCATTGGGATTGTCTCCGTTTAAAAAATAAAAGAGAGGGGGATGTTTCCCCCTTTTAATAGACGAGCCAGAGTTTCGAGAACTGCACTGGATTCATATCGGCATAGGAACCAGATTCGGGACTTCCACCTGAGTTTGCGTTACAGGCAGCATACATACTGAATCTGTAGAGATAGAGGAATCGCAGATTGAACTTGAAGCCAAAGTTGTCTAACGAATATGATTTGCCCGATGTAGTACCTGTGTATCCAAGAACCTCTTTTGTATATGATTGTACATACTGTCCAACTGGAGTATATTCATCTACTTTGAGAAAGATGCTTGCGTGTGCTCCACCACCGTTATACATTGCTATGGTTACAGCTGATGGACTTTTATAAACAAAGGTTGCACTTGTTTTTAATCCAATGCCCATTTTCATCCATCGAGCGGCTTTATTTGGTGCGTAAACATTATCACCACATGATGCACCTGTTAGTGTATTTGGAATACATCGAGCATATGCTCTTCCAGTACCTGTAGTCGCACTCATTGTTGCTATAGTGGTGGGGGGATTTGTACTACTGGCAAAAGCTTCTCCCCAAGGAATCTTAAATTCTGCATAGTGGGATGTTCCTTCTCCTATATTTACAGGAACTATAGAACGCATACCACCTTGTCCTGAGTTACCAAAAGAACTAGATACTTCTATTTGTGATATTTGGCTGATTTGAGATATATCAACTGCAGTTGAAAATTCAACAGGATTAATATTAGAAATTGCTCCAATCTTTGCAACTTCTGTTACTACTTGTGATGTATCTGTTAGAGAATTGATATATGATATCAATAGGTCCCTCATTTCATTCGATGATAAACCGTTAGGTGGTGTTCCTATTGTTGTAGTTGTATCTGCAACAGTGGGTTCTAATGTTGGGTCATCTGGAAAAGTCACTATCATTTGATGGACTTCTTCATATGTTGCCGGTGGGTCATTTGAGCTGCCTAATGCAATAGGTGTTACAGTCGCCAAAAGAAAAATGGCAACCATTCCTATTGCTAATTTTTTCATTATGTATCTGTCTTTCATTTTTTTCCCCCAGATTAAATAATCTGCTTTTGATATAAAAATTTCTTTTCTGTTTTTCATATTTTTCCCTCCAGTTATCTTCCATTTTCTTTCCGTTTTGTTTGAGCACCGCCCAAACAACAATATTTTTTTTATGCCATGCCTTTCAGGATAAGGTCTTCTAATATTCCGTCCTGATCGTCATTTATATCACAAGAACAACTGCTCCATTTCTTTCTATAAAATTTTTTCATTCCTGTTTTTTCCACCCCTCTACCTGTTTTATTTACTTCTAATGTACCGGTAGCGTACATTTTCTTTGATTTGTGTTTCTTTGTCATGGTATTCATTGTTATCATTCTCATATTAATATTTTTTCTAAAAAATTATAATGTTTTTTGAAGAGTTTCGAATAAGATAGCACCCTCCTGTTAAAATTTAGTGATTTCAACCTCTCCATTCTTTTTTTCAACCCCCCAAATTTTAGCTAATTTAACAAACCATTTTTAATTCAACACTTTTTGTTTCACCTCTCCTCACTGCATGAAAGAATATTTCATGCACGTGTATATACTTGTCATTCGTATTATATAAACTTGTCGAAATTTTTCAACTAAAAATAAAAAAAACAGAATCAAAACCAAAATTCAAATACTATTTTCCAAGATATTATCATTGATCTCTCTCAACAAATCACGTATTCATTATCAAAAAAATAAAAAACAAAAACGCTACAATTATCACTCTAAAAACCCAAGCGCCTCTTCAATTCGCCCCATCTCAATACCCGTGGTTTGATTCCCGATAATCGCACCTTTAGAATTCGCAACAAGACCACTACCAATCATTGGATAACCATGATTCACAGTCCCAATCATGACCTCAACATTAAACACTTTTTCCAAGACACGTTTCTCTTCATCATTTACTTTCGGATGACACAAACAACCTTTATTTGTCACGACTGCAGCCATACCAACAATTTCAAGCTCAGCAATAGTTCCTCGAGAAACCGGAACACCCAGTGTTTCACCAATTTTTTTCAAAGTATGATCTCGCATCTCAGGATGCACAAGCGCACCATGATCATTTACAAGGATGTCATTACCTGCTGCGTTAATCGTATCTTTAGTAACCAACACCTGAAGCCCCTGCTGTTTAATCGTATGAATGGTGTCCTCACTTGCAAAATCAGTAACTACAACACCATGGGAATTCATCACCAAAAGTGAACCAATAATATTTGCATTCGCAATTGATAATTCCACAATCTTTGCATCGAGTGCAGTCGCAATCAATATTTTTAATTTCTTTTCCAACTGCCTCTGAACAAAAACAACGTTGTCGTTCGCCCGACAGTATACACCAATACTAGGATTCTCGTTGAAATCCAACAGCTGAAGCATTATGGTCCTCGTTATTTTTCTTTCTTTGACGAAACCTTCCTTGTCTTGGATTTTGATTTCGGCTCAGTTTTTTCTGATTTCTTCTTTTCAGCTGGTTTTTTCTTTTCCTTCGTTGTCTTCACAAGTTTTTTCGTCTCTTTGGTT
>CAIYYQ010000062.1 GCA_903930505.1 Methanobacteriota archaeon | reverse complement strand
CTGTTGTATCGAGAATTGTACAAATGCGATGAGTAAATATCTTGAATCGTATGAGAGTTTTAATCTTTCTCAGCCGCTGTTTGAAGAGGCAAAAACCTATACAAATCATAGTAAGTACATTGAGATACTGGGGTATTATCTGTTGTTTGCTGAATCTGGGAAGAACATTACGATGCTTCGATACACGGCAAGTGAATATCTTCGTGCTGCAGCCGAGAATTTATCTCTTGGACAAACAGAAAATCTTACACTTATGATGGATTTGTTTAACCAAACTGAAGATCGTTACGGTGAACAGTTAGGAGTGTATAATGAGTATAAAGGTCAAATCGATGAGTTTGTGTTTTTCGATCCTATCCGGGAAATGCATTAATTTTTTTGAATTTCGAGAAAACTATAAGTCCTCCTCACAGAATTCCTATTACATAAAAGGTTGAGGGAAGAGAGATGACGAGGGTCCAAAAAACAGTTGGTTTTTGCTTATGTTTAATTTTGTTTTTTTGTAGTTGTTCTGTGTTTTTTGAGATTGATATTGTTCAAGCTACAGGTACAACCTTGTATGTCGGTGGTACAGGCGAGGGTAACTATAGTAGTATCCAGGATGCGATTGATGATGCTGCTAGTGGTGATACAGTCTTTGTCTTTAGTAAGCCCTCACTTGAAGCCTATAATGAAAATATTGTTATTGATAAATCACTCATACTGACTGGTGAAAATAAAGATACCACCATTATTGATGGTGGAAAAAATGGACATGTAATCCGTGTCTATAAAGGAGAATCTGAATATATTCAATGCTCTATTTCAGGTTTTACCATACGAAATGCAGGGGGAACGGGAAACGATTGTATCGCGATGTCCTATGTAAATGCTGGTGAGATTCATCATACCGTGTTGGCAAATAATGATCTCGGTGAGGGTATCCAAATCGATCATTGTACTGGATTAACTATTCATGATAATACAATTACCGACACGACTTCTTCTCATAAAAATAGTCATGGAATATATCTCGTTGTTTCCTCGAATAATATAATATATAATAACACTATTCAATTTCAACAAACAGGTATTTTTCTTGATTCTTCGTCTTCAAATCAAATCTATGAGAATACGATCACTGAATCACGAGATGTTGGTGTTCAGTTAGAGCTTTCAGCATCTAATAATCGTCTGTACCAAAATCATTTCACAAATGATCCTCAGAAAAATGCCCAAGATGACGGTACGAACAATCACTGGTACTCTATCGACAAGGGAAACTATTGGGATGATTACACTGGTACTGATGCAGATCACAACGGTATCGGAGACACTCCATACATCACGAATGGAGTAAATGATCCTTATCCTTTGGGTTATTTTCAAACCGGAAATCAAAAACCAATAGCAACAATCATTTCCCCCTCAGGTCCGGTAACAGTCTCTTATGGGGAAACTATTGTATTTAACGGAATGGGTGAAGATCCTGATCCAACAGGGTATATCACCGGGTATCGTTGGATTTCTAGCATCGATGGACAATTCAGTACAGCACAAATATTTAGTTATTCAAGTTTGTCACCAGGTACACAAGATGTTTCTTTCGAAGTAAAGGACAATGCAGATGCTTGGTCGGATAAAACGTATGTTGCCATCACGATTAATGAACCCCTTCATCAGAAACCTGTTGCTCACATTGTTTCAATAAATCCTTCACAAGCCTCGTTTGGAGCATCGGTTTATTTCAATGGATATGGGACCGATGATGGGACGATCATTGCCTATAAATGGACTTCCGATATCGATGGGGTATTAAGTGCGCAGTCATATTTCAACAGATCCAATTTATCTGTTGGTGATCATCTGATCTCGTTTCAGGTGATGGACAACCAGGGAGAATGGTCCGCGGAAGATGCACAATCATTAATCATATCTTCTACTGCTACGTCCTCCAATCAGCCTCCTATTGCTTTAGCTGGTGGTCCATACATCAATTTAGTGAATACCTCGATCGTTTTCGATGCATCGCAGAGTTACGATCCTGATCTTCATGGAACAATTAAAGTTTATACCTGGAATTTTGGTGATGAAACAACAGCAGGTGGAGTTCAGGTGGAACACACGTATACAGCACCAGGAAATTACACGGTGACATTACAGGTAACTGATAATAATGGGACAAAAACAACTGCAACAACACAGGCAGCCATCTATAGATCTGGAGAATTACCGAACCAGGACGGTACAACTGGCGATGGATCAGATAACACTCAAGATAAAGGAGTTACATTTGATATCCCCTGGATTATCGTTGCCCCAGTTGCCGGCATCCTAATATTTATTATCATTATCATCGGGTTTTTCTCATGGATGAAACGATCATAATAAAACCATGAGGAAATCTTTATTAGATAATCATTTCATCTCTATTGGGGGTTGTTGTATTGAATGAGGACGTTGTTTTTATCAAGAAAGGAGAATCAAAAAGCAAAATGACACGGCCAGGAAAACTGTATCATTTGATGGTCAAATCGGAACATATGGAAACAATTATCGCAGAACTTGATCCTCATGCAGAATCACGATGGTTCCAACATGATGGTGAAGAAATGCATGTCGTCATCCAAGGAGAATTGGAATACACAGTCGATGAGCATTCCTACAAACTCAGCGAAGGCGATATCCTGTGGCATAAATCAAACTTGAAACATCGTGCGAAGAATAACAGTGGTGAAAAGGTTGTGTACATGACCGTGGGGACACCGCCGACATTCATGTGGAGTATGTTATAATTCTTCCACGTAGCGGCAATCGCCGCTTGTGATCGTCCGATGGACATCGCGATCCGTAACGATCTGAAGGAACCCTGAGGCGTCGATGCTTATAGCTTTCCCGCGAATAGTCTCCTTAGTGGTTCGGATCTCTACCTGTTTTCCCAATGTATCTGACCATAGACTCCATTCACGAAGAAGCATCTCAGATTCTCCATGGAGGAACTGGGCGTAGTATTCTTCAAAAAATAAAAAGAACACACTGAAGAATTGTTCGTAGTCAACTGGTTTTTTCAGTTCTTTTGATAACGATGTCGCAGATAGTGAAAGGTCTCCGGGTAACGTTGTCACGTCAACGTTGAGGTTGACTCCTACGCCTAGGACGACGTACGATGGCGATGTCGGGCCTGCTTCTGATTCAAGGAGAATCCCTGAGACTTTCTTTTTTTTGATTCGAACATCGTTTGGCCATTTGATTGTAGGTTGTATCCCGAAGGTTTGGATGGTTTTCGCAACCGCAAGTGAAACAAGTAGTGGTAGTACTGTGGTTGTCTCTAATGGTATTCGTGGTCGAAGGATAACTGAGAGGTACAGTCCGCCTTTTGGCGATTCCCATCGTCGGTCATTTCGTCCTCGGCCGTGCAACTGTGTCTTTGCAAGAACAACAGTTCCTTCCATCGCACCATTTTGTGCGAGATGTTTTGCCTCGGAATTTGTTGAGGAAACCTCATCAAAAAACACGATTTTTTTTACTAGTCCTCGTTGTAACCGCTGTATCATCGCTCCAGGATCGCTTGGAAAAACACGTTCGCGCATACATATCCTTTAGAGAACACCATGTACTTTATTTTTGTTGAGCATTCGCAGCCATGATGACTGCTTGTACCGCGGCCATCGCCGCAGCGGTTTTCGGAGTATTTGATTGCGCCTTTGATTCTTTGACGTATTCCACAACTTTTTCAAGGATTTGATACCGCGGGATGAAACTTGTGTTATAATCTCCTGATCGCCAGTTTGGATGATCCATGACAACCTGATGAAATGGTATATTGTGTCGTACGCCGCCGATCTGAAACTCCCAGAGTGCTCGTTTCATCCGTTCAATTGCCCGCGGTCTATCTTCAGCCCAGACAATAAGCTTCGCAATCATCGAATCATAGAATGGTGGAATCGTGAATCCTTGATACACACCTGAGTCAACGCGAATACCTGGGCCGCTTGGTTCCGCATAGCGAACAATTTTACTAGGAGCCGGCATGAAATTATTCAGTGGATCTTCAGCATTGACACGGCATTCGATTGCGTGTCCTCGTGGTTTAATGTCCTTTTGATCATATTCGAGGGGAAGACCTGATGCAACACGAAGCTGTTCACGGGCAAGATCAACACCGCATGTTATCTCTGTGATGGGGTGTTCCACCTGCAGACGCGTGTTCATCTCAAGGAAATAATATTTCCCTTTTTGAAACATGAACTCACAGGTTCCTGCATTGTAGTAACCTGCGGTTTTCGCAGCGAGCACTGCTTGTTCACCGATTTCTTGTCGAAGCTCAGCTGTTAGCGCAGTTGACGGTGTTTCCTCGATGAGTTTCTGATGACGCCTCTGCACACTGCATTCTCGCTCATAACAATGAATCAGATGTTTTTTCTTATCGCCTATAACCTGAAATTCGATATGACGTGGATCCTCGATGAATTTCTCAATGAAAACCGAATCATCACCAAACGAGTTTTTCGCAAGCTGACGAACAGATATGAGTGCTTGTTCCATCTCAGGTTCGTTATCCACTTTTTTTATCCCGATACCACCGCCACCAGCAGATGCCTTAAGCATAATCGGATATCCAATTTCATGGGCAACATCTTTTGCTCGTTCATGATCGGCAATCGCCTCAGTTACTCCTGGAACCACGCAGACCCCTGCTTTGATCATTGATTTCTTTGATTCAATCTTTGATCCCATAAGCTCCATTGCGGATACAGGTGGACCGATGAACTCAATCCCGTTTTTTTTGCACATTCTGGCAAACTCAGCATTTTCTGCAAGAAAACCATATCCGGGGTGGATTCCTTCTGCTTTGCATTTCAATGCGACATCGATAAGTTTATCTTTATTCAGATAACTTTGACTCGCTGGACCAGGTCCTATATTGTATTTTTCATCAGCGTATTTGACAAATAGTGCACTTTGATCTGCATCAGAATATACTGCAACTGTAGTGATTCCGAATTCTTTGCATGCGCGCATAATACGAACAGCGATTTCTCCGCGGTTTGCAATCAACACTTTATTGAGCATCACAAAACCCTTTCCTTTTTTGTTTAAAGGATTTGCATGAGCAGATCCCCATTTGCCACAGGCATTCCTTCTTTAACAAAGATTTCTTTTACTTCGCCTTCACGTTCTGAACTGATTTCTTGTTCCATCTTCATTGCTTCAACGGTTACAATGACTGCGCCTTTCTTGACTTTATCACCTTTTTTAACTTTGATTTTAAGGATTGTTCCCTGCATGTTGGATTTCACGCCGCCTTCAACATCAGTGGGTTTTGCAGCCGCTGCAGCAGATCCTGCTCCGGCAACCATGAATCCTCCAGTGGGAATTACTTTTACGGTATATGGTTCTCCGTCAACCTCAACATCGTACTCTGTTGGAATCTGTACGGGTGTGCCTTTGCGTTTCTCAGGTGGCTCGGTTTCCAACCAGAGTTGTTTATGTTCTGGAAACGATTGTTTCACCATCGCTCTTGTGAACTGATGATCAATAGGTAATGGGAGTTGATCTGAGGTGAACTCAGCACGTGCCTCTCCTTTCAAAAACTTTAGTCCAACCTGAGAATACAAAATATACGTCATGATGTCTTCGTCTTTTTTTACGAGTCGTCCACCATCGATCTCCATGAGTTCTTTCTTTTTCTCGTTCCACATTGGTTTTAATAGATCAGATGGCCTGCATTCAATGACTTCTTCTTTCCATTTCGGACCAAGAACCTTTTTCATGATCTCAGGGTGTATTTCTGCAGGTGGTTTCCCATACATTCCTCTGCAGTAGTCTTTTGTTTCTTTGGGGATAACCTTGTATCGGCCGTGCAGAACATTCATCACAGCTTGAACACCAACGACTTGACTTGTTGGAGT
>CAIYYQ010000061.1 GCA_903930505.1 Methanobacteriota archaeon | reverse complement strand
TATCGACAACAACAAATCATGTGATTATCAATCGAACGCATATTATCTCTCAACTAATCTGATATTCGAAAAGAAATACCGATTTCAAAAGCATCTTCTCCAGGAATATCCTTGGATTTGAATGCAAGGGATTCATTGAGAAAGAACGGATAAATGTATCCAATCGGATCTGTTTGAAAAAATCATGTCTTTTTGATGTGCATGTTCCGGTATGTTCCGCTATGTTCCGCTAAAATTATTTATGCTGTTTCATCTACTATACATTCAAGGCTTTCCACAAAAAGGCCAGCTATGGATGTGAATAGACATGAAAAAAATACTCAATCTGGTCTTGGTGCTGATGCTCCTGACATCTGTTGCGTCACTAGCGTTAGCAGATAAAGCAGGTAAAACCCCTCCGGGCGCTCCCTATTTTGACGGACAAAGACAGCCCCATGGTAATGAAACGAATAATCAGACATATAATGGGTCTCGTCCGGTTCAACCACCTCTTCGGCGCAATTACACTGATAATGACACAGAACATGAGATCGAAATTATGAATGTCACCCTGGGTGCAGAAATACGGTTATTACAACTCGAAAAAGCGATTTTGACCAATCTTCTCGAAGGGGCCATGACTGTTCAAGTCCTCAAAGGGGTTAATATCAGCACAACACCCCTTGAAACAATCCTGACAGACTTGAAGGCGGTTCTTCTTGAAGTCCGAGCAGTAAACGTCAGCGCAAATTACACGATCCAGGCCTTTATCGAGCTGAAAAATGAATCAAGGAATTTAACGAAAGAATTCAGAGAAACCCTCCGATCTCTGGTTACGAATGAAACCATGCAACAAATCAAAGTGCGCATCCGTGCTATCTACAGCCAGGAGCTGCAAAACTGCACACTGAAAATACGGATGAAAATACGGCAATTCAATAGAAATCAACTCTACCGCCTGTATGGAATAATAGGCGAAACAAACACCAGCCTGATCAATTCATACATTAATGGAAATCTCACCCTCAATCAAACGAAACAACAAATCCATAAGATCGTGAATCAGTTGACTAAAGACAAACAACAAATGATATTTACGGAATGCAAAGAGGACAACATGAAAAGGAGAGTACAGTCGCACTCGTCCATGGATGAATACCGACAACATGGATACAGATATGGTGGACCAGGGAGACACCAGTAGGAGAAACAATACAGGATGTGATACCCTATGAACAAAAAAATCCTGTTTCTTTCTATTCTTTTCATCATCCTCGTCTCTGCCCTTGTCTCCTATACCTATTATAATCAAACCAACAACAAGAACAGCAGTCAAACTGGACCCAGCGGTACCATTAGCACTACAACACTTAACAATGAAATCGATTCAAACCTTCTTGATGAAAATCAAAGCGTTCAAATCGGAGTAATGGTATAACCAAATAAAATCTTCTTTTTCTTTTTTTTATTTTAGAAATTAATTCGTACAAAAAACATGATCTTTAAACCGTGTTAATGTCCGTCCAATAATTCTACTATTTTAGGTACATCTGGAAAGTATTTTTCGATATGAAACCTGATGTATATGAGAAAATAGGTGTTCAAGAAAATGCTTTAAAGAAATAACCAACAAAGTAAATCTCCCAATAGTTTTTTTCGTTTTGACATTTAGACAAGTAATGTTTATCTAGTATCATTACAGAAAGAAGTATTAAAGTCAAAAGGAGTTGAATAAGATGGATGACAAAAAGAGAAAACAAATATATCCAATAAGCCAACTCCCATATTATGGGAAAGAACCAGAAAATTATGAATTTTGCAAATTTTGTCTACAAGGTTTGATGAGAAAAACACAAAAGACACTGGCACGTTGTCCAAATTGCGGAGAACCATATTATGAAAATTGAAGTTTAACTCAAAACCTAAACTACACCATGTTAAAGATTCTCCAATATTTTCGTTTCTGAGGATATGTTTTTAAAGAAACATATATTATGAAAACCATGCTTGGAGGTTGATTCATACGAATCGGATTACAAATAAGCAGATTATGGAGAAATTAGAAACCATACAGAACGATATTTCTAATAAAGAAATCATAAAAAAAATAGATGTTTTACAAAACATTGTAAATAATTTTAAGAACAATGTTGCTGACAAAGATGCTATAAGGAAGTTATCCGATGATAATAAAAAATCTGTCGTTATGATTTATGCTGCACTATCCATTGCTTATCTTGGGATAGGATTAAGCCTATTATTAGCTTCATTAAAGTTAATTGCTATT
>CAIYYQ010000060.1 GCA_903930505.1 Methanobacteriota archaeon | reverse complement strand
CAAATCAGAATCAATCGACTCATGCTTCCCAGGCATCTCCTTTGAATCATGCAGTTTTTTCATCAATCCCTTATACAAAATATCGTTCACCAACGTGGATTTACCACTCCCTGACACACCAGTCACCACAGATAAAACACCAAGCGGAATATGAACCGTGATGTTCTTGAGATTATTTTCACTGCACCCACGCATATGTATAAATTTCTCTGATGTCCTGCGTTTCTCAGGAACCGGAATTTGAAGCTTTTTAGACAGATACTTACCAGTCAACGACCGCGGATTGTCCTCTATCTGCTGAGGTGTTCCTTCTGCGATGATTTTGCCACCATGCAGTCCAGCACCGGGTCCCATATCAATCACATAATCAGCATGACGAATCATCTCCTCATCATGCTCAACAACAATCAGTGTGTTGCCCAGATCACGCAGCTTCCATAACGTATCAATCAGTTTCTTGTTATCACGCTGATGCAACCCGATCGACGGCTCATCAAGAATATACAACACACCGACAAGGTTTGAGCCAATCTGCGTCGCAAGCCTTATTCGCTGCGCCTCACCACCAGACAGTGTACCCGCAGCGCGAGAAAGCGTCAGATAATTCAACCCGACGTTATCAAGAAACTTCAGACGCGCACGAACCTCCTTTAAAATAAGCCGCGCGATCTCCTCGTGTTTACGCGACAGATTAAGCCCATAAAAAAACTGGATACATTGTTTAATAGACAAATCCGTGATATCAACAATCGACTTCTCAGCGATTTTCACGGACAACACTTTTTGTTTCAATCGCTTCCCGTTACACACTGGACAATCAGATATCCGCATGAAACGCTCCATATCCTGCCGACGATACTCAGACTCGGTTTGCTTGTACAGACGCTCCGACTGCGGGATCAGCCCTTCCCATGAACCGACATGAGACCAATGTGCATCACCGTTCCGACTTGAAATATCAAATTTAATCCGCTCCCCAGACCCATACATCAGCGCATGATACTGCTCTTCGTTTAGATCCTTGATCGGCGTGAAAATATCAAAACCATGATGCTTAGCGACCGCGCCAAGATAATAATTACGCCAGCCGTCACGTATGGTTTTATACAACGCAATCGCACCATCAGCAATGTTTTTTTCCTTATCAGGGATAATCAGATCCCGGTCAAACTCCATCTTGATACCCAGACCATGACATTCCTCACATGCCCCATACGGGTTATTAAAAGAAAACATTCGAGGCTGAAGCTCCTCAAACACAAAACCGCAATATGGACACGTCATCTTCGACGAATACGTATGCTCAACATCCTTAGAATCAAGTACAATGAGTAGACCCTCTGATTTTTTCAATGCGTTTTCACAGGCTTCAACAAGACGAGAACCATCTGAGACGCTGATCCGGTCGACGACAATGTCGATATCATGTTTTTTGTACCGCTCCAGTTTGATTTCCTCATCGGTCCGAAATAGGGTTTTATTCACCCTCACCCGCGTGTATCCTTCTTTGTTCAGATCCTTAAACAACTGCTCATATGTTCCCTTCTTCTGCCGGATAATCGGTGATAAAATCGTCACATTACCTTTCAGTTCCTTTGAGATACGATCCGCTATTTTCTCAGCTGACTGCGACTCGATTTTGACGTTATGCGTCGGACAATACGGCGTACCAATCCGCGCATACAGAAGCCTCAGGTAATCATAAATCTCAGTAATGGTCCCAACCGTACTACGCGGGTTTTTACTCGTGGTTTTCTGCTCAATGGAAATCGCAGGAGACAGTCCCTCGATGCTGTCCACATCAGGTTTGTTCATTAAACCGAGAAACTGCCGCGCATACGCAGACAACGACTCAACATACCGACGCTGGCCTTCCGCATAAATCGTATCAAACGCAAGCGTGGATTTACCCGAACCTGAAATCCCGGTGATCACAATCAATTTATCTCTAGGCAGCTCTACCGTAATGTTTTTAAGATTATGCTCCCGAGCACCGCGGATGACGATGTTTTTCAACTGATGCAAACCCCCTTGAAAAGAGAGAAAAGGACGACCTCTTTTTTAAGATTCTGAATTCACGGCACCTCTTTTTAAAACTTTTGATGAGGGAACTGAAAGTATACGAAGAGGCAGTCGTTGTATTTTTTGGTTTACAACAGATTATCAACCAAATACACAATCTTTCCCGCATCACACACCGTGAAACACTGTCGACACGAAAGACATTGATCAGATACACCAGGAACCAACGCTACTTTTTTTATTAACCCCTTTGCCGTTAAACGCAACAGCATTCCTTTTCACTATAAAAAGATGTTGCACACAATAAATCTACTTAAAAAAAAACACCTCCAATACATTTAAGGATTCATAGAAAGGTATATATAAAAAAGACAACCATAGTAAAACTAGGGAGGCAATAGATTACGAAATCAAACCTACAGTATCATCAATCACTCAGTAGTATCATATTGATTCTTCTTCTCTCACCAGTTTTTTTTGGTTCTGTACAGTCAACAAACAAAGACATAGCGAGTGTTTCATATGGGTTTCTTGTTCCTCTTCCCGCAGGAAATGATACCACTCAAGAAACAATTGCCAACGGCAACGTCAGAAACATGATTAACGATTTACTCCGAGAACATGTCCCCGTCTACTGGGCTGCAACTGATTTTTCCGCAGACACAAAAGAAATCAATGACGAAATCGTTATCAGGACAAATACCTACTCAAAGGGTACGTTTGTCATCCCCTTTTTATCTGATATTAATACCACTGCTTTGACCACTGCGATTATTCATGATTATAATACTACAAGTGAAATCGACCAAGAAAACACGATCCATGTACCTGTCTATTACCTCGTAAACCCACTGACAATCAGTGCATATCCATTAACTGAACCAAAAATCGTCCAACACCTCGGGGTACCGACCCGATACGGATGGCCCTGTTATCTACAGATTGCTGAAGCAGGCGGTTTTCTCACCATGGAATTCTTGCTCGATAACGAAACATCTTTACAATTGAACAACAACGATTTCAACGTGTTCATGTGGCCGTATGATCCTCGCCCCGGGTCGACTTTTGAACAATTAAAAAGCCTTTCAAACACACAGGCAAACAACGCAATTCGCATGTTTGTCCGCAACGGCGGAGGATACATTGGCTCCTGTTATGGAGCAATTGCAGGATCATCTGGACTACTTCTCCCGACTCCGTTTATTTCTCTTCTTCGCGCATACAACCCAAATCTACCCTGCTTTCCCCCTTGCATCAGTTTATCACTTAGCGATTCGTTTATGAATCAGAAAAAAATATATGAAACCTCATTGTTTGTTGCAACAACAACTATTAGCGACACCAATCATCCCTTGTCATATGGCCTGAATCATACTGTGAAAGAGTTTTTTGAAGGACCTTGGTTCATCTGGCTTGGAAAAAACAGCCAACAAATTGCGACGATACAGAATCTCGAAAATGGATCAGAAGGTGACCCAAACGTCATTCCAATGAGAAACAAAGTTCTGAATTCTCCGAACTGGGTTACTTCTCGTTTTGGAATGGGAAACGTAGTTCTGTTCAGCACCCATCCGGAGTTTATTAACAATATCTCCCTTATCTTTGATAATATACACTGGGATGGAGATCCATATTACGGGAGACGAATAATCTATAATGCACTTTTTTATGCGACATCACAAGAACGCACACAAATTATAAGGTCAGTTAGCTGTCCGGTTTCATCACTCGATGCATTTGGCGAAAAAACCAAAAATGTACCTCTTAGTGATTCATTGGAACATATATTGAATGAGACAAAAACAAGGATACAGAGACTAAACACGAATCTGTCTATTTTGCAAAACAATACAAAGGAAGTATCGACTATTACATCTGATTACATTAACATGAGTTTTATTATTTTGAATGGACACCGGCTCAGCGCATATCCATATTATTTCTGTGACATTTATTCCGACTATACTGAAAAAACTATAGGAACGATTGAAAAACTGGAGCAACTCTATCCTCTTGTTAATTATTCAAACAATTCAACGAATCAGCAGATACAAAATCTCACAATTGAGTTATCAGACCGATTGCAACACATGGAAGATCTGATCATAGATGTCAATGTCATAGAACAACGTATAATAGATACATTTCAGAAACCACAAGTATCCCATTATCTAGAACCATTTATTGCTTTACAGTTGCGCACGTTATGCAGCACGTTTGAAATCGGACTTAAATATGTTCCTCAAATGTATTTTGAGACGTTAAAACTTCTCCGACATCTCTGGTACACCTACGAGGCATCTCTAGCTATACAGTAAACTGTGAAAACGTTAATGTATCCTTGGGACGATGCTGTTTTTGAAATGAACCACGATTTGATCCTGATACGATACGGGGAGCTTTCCCTGAAAAGCCCGTATGTGCGAAAACAATTCGAATCAGCACTAGTCAGAAACATTAGTCAAGCATTTGAACGCAGAGGAGTTACGTGCCGGCTTATCAAAGAATGGGGACGCATCTACCTGTTTACCACGGAGATCAACCAAGGAACCAGTATCCTGCAACATATTTTTGGAATCACATCAATAAGCCCTACAGTACAGACAACAGCTGAGATACAACAAATGAGTGATTCTGCAGTTTCTGTCGCAAAACAAACCATACGAGAGAATGATCGGTTTGCGTTACGCGTAACAAGAACAGGGACGCATCCTTTCACCAGTCAGGAAATCGCTATTCGTCTTGGCGATGACATACGAAAAATTACCAAAGCACGCGTTGATTTAACACATCCAACTGTAGAAATTGGGATTGATATCAGAAACAAAAACACATTTCTTTTCACTGAACGAATCCCCTGCAGCGGTGGATTACCTTTAGGGACACAGGGAAAAGTTGTTGTACTCGTTGAAAACCCATGGTCTCTTCTTGCAGGATGGTATCTGATGCGGCGTGGATGCACACTGATTATGGTAATAGTTGACGACACGCAACAAGAAAAAATATTTTCGTTTCTCAAAGAATGGAACGCACCATCAAATTTATTAAATCTTTCACAATCAAACCATCTGAATGAAGATATTTCAAAGATTGTTCTTGATCAGGGATGTGATGCAGTGGTATCTGGGTTAACGTTCGCTGACTCTTTTGTTGATGTCATCGAAAAAAGCACTTGTTTAAAAAACAAGATACCGGTTCCCACTCTGTATCCCTTACTTGCGATGACAAAAGATTTTATCAATCAAAAATGCAAGGAGGTAGGACTTCTCATATGAACATTGTTGTTCTTGGCGCCGGCGCAATCGGATCGCTTTTCGGAGGATTGCTTTCACAAAAGAATACCGTGGTGTTAGTTGGGAGAACGCCGCACATCACAGCCATCAGAAAATCAGGGTTAACCATTACTGGAAAAACACCGATGACGGTACATGTTTCTGCGGAGGATTCCATTGATAATGTGCACATGCAACCTGATGTCTTGATCATCGCGGTGAAATCGTATGATACTGAGGAAGCGATACAAGAAGCAAAATCGTTGATTACCAACAAGACCATAGTGATATCACTTCAGAATGGACTTGATAACATCGAAAAAATAAAAAAAACAGTCGACGTAAAAAATATCCTTGGTGGCGTGACAACACATGGTGCTGTACTTGTGAAACCTGGATTGGTTCATCATACAGGCATTGGCCAAACGATTCTTGGGGAATTAACAGGAGAGAACACCAATCGTATAGTAGATCTTGTTTCTTTATTTAACGAAGCAGGCATTGAAACAATTAAAACCACAAATTTTTTACGCGAGTTGTGGATAAAAACAATCATTAATTCAAGTATCAATCCGCTCACTGCATTGTTTTTTTGCAAAAATGGATATCTACTTGAGAACCCACTCCTTGAGAATGTTATGAATCAGATATGTAAAGAATCAACCGCTGTTGCAATATCTGAGAAGATAGCAGTTACCTATGAGGAGATGGCAGAGAAGACAAAAGAAGTAGTTCGTATGACCGCTGAGAATTACTCATCTATGCTTCAAAGCGTGCAAAGAGAAACAAAAACAGAGATTGATTCAATTAATGGTACTATTCTACAGATGGGGAAAAAACACGGAGTTGATGTTTCTTTGAATGAAATCCTTGTATGTTTGATGCAATCTCTCCATAAAACAGGATAACAATAGTGAAAAAAAAAGTATTTTATTTGTACCGATATATTTATATAAACTGTAATCTATATTTATATAACATAATTACATTACCCTTGGGGGACTCCCGTGTCAACATTGATAGTAAAAAATACTTCAAAAAAACCAATGTATGCCATTATTGCAGTTGTTGTCATTGCATGCCTGATCGCAGCAGGTGCCTACGTCTACATCACCTATTATAACACAAAAAAAGAAATCATAGACAATGGTCCACCAGCCATAGCACCAGACAATAGAATCAGTCCTCTTGTTCAACAAGGGCTAATCTTTGAAATAAACCGAATGCGAGACCGAAGCCTTTTAGAAAAAATCTTAAAACCAGGGACTTCCTGGAAAGAAAAACCAGAATTTTATTTTATCACGAATATGGATGGATTAGAATACGTAAGTAAAGATGTCACCAGCGCAGGCGGAGCAAAAACCCAGCAGTTTTTTACCTCATGGGACACGATGTTTCAGGAAAACAAAGTTGTGAAAAATATTAAAAACGAAACAGAAACATCAGAAGTAACACTTACTATTATGAAACGAGAAAAAATAGGATTACTTGGATTACGATCGCAGGACACTGAGCAAGAAAAAATAACGCTCACATACAATTTCAAGACAGGACACTGGACCGGCGATGACTCCTTAAACGACAGCGACGGCTACGGACATTACATTGGACAAAACTTCGAAGTCTGGTTTAACCTGTATCAAACCGATTACAACCATGACGGGATCCCCTATTGGACAGAGGTTAACGTCTACCACTTAGATCCAACTGTTGACCATTCACAGGACGACCCCAACCATGACGGAATCCCCATACCTTGGGATTGGAAATATGGGTACGACCCGTATGCAAACGATAACCATTCACGATTGGATCCTGATCACGACGGACTTACGAATCTCCAAGAATATAAAATGCAAAAATACTTCGCAGATCCCTTCCACCAGGATATTTATATTGAATCTGATGGAATGCAACGCGGCGGACTTCTTGATCCGGCACATGTGTTCTGGGAGGAATCACAACAGATATTAATTGAGCGGTTCGCAGAACATAACATCAACGTCTACATCGACAACGGATGGCCAGGGGATCCAACCAACGGCGGTGGCGAATTACTACCACATTATGAGACGCTGTCACAAGACTCAGGAATGATGCTACAGTTCTACAAAAATCATTTTGCCGATGATAGAAAAGGAATCTTCCGTTATGTCGTCGTCGGCCATAACGCAGGATTCTGTGACCCCTCAGTATTTAACAACTATGACAGTATGGCTGTTGATACAAGCCTTTATAAACTTCTCTTGAAACGAAAAGCATATACCCCGCGGACACAACGAATCGTGCTTGCATCAGCAACCATGCATGAACTTGGACACTCACTGGGGATTGCGAACTGGAACTGGGGAGGAAACGATAATCTCAGCTTCGCAGATGGCAAACAAGCGAAACAAGAGTTTCTGAGTCAATGGGGAAACTACAAGAGCGTCATGAACTACTACTACATCTGGGACAAAACAATTGTTGATTACTCAGATGGAAGCCATGGATCTGGTGATCAAAACGACTGGAAAGCATTTGATTTAACCGAGTTTAAAAAAGAGACAAACATAATCGAAGAACCAGGATTTACGTGGCCACCACCAGCATCAACAACATGACGAAATCTAGAAAATAGAGAAAAAAAGAAGAGCATTAATTAGATGCACACTTTCCCAGGTATTTTCGGGAACAACGATGCTTCTTCGACTCTTTGTAATCCGCAGATGTATCGAGTGAGCCGTTCGATGCCGATGCCGAATCCTGCAGAGGGTGGGAGATTGTTTTTCGCGAGTTCCAGATAGTCTTTAAACTGTTCGAGGGTTTGGCCTTTCCTGAGAATTCGCTGTTTGATCCGTTCATACTGATATTCGCGTTCACCACCAGAAAGCGCTTCTCCATATCCTTCCGGGTATATCAGATCCATGTCCCGTAAGTACCCGGGGTTCGCTGGATCTTCTCGATCGTAGAATTCCCGTGCGGTAAGCGGGATATCAATAAGCCATATCGGTTCTTTGCATGTCTTAGAGAGAATCATTTCGAAGTCTTCTCCATATTTCTCATATGCTTCTGTATACGTGATCTGTTTGAATGGTTGTTTAGGAATTGTAAGTTTTCTTCCTAATAGTTTGAGTTCTGTTCGACAGTTCTTATGTATTGATTTTATGACGGAAACAAGGAGTTCTTCGCAGAGCCTCATGACATCTTCTCGTTTCGCATGTTTGACCTCGAGATCAAGTTGGGTGAATTCGAAAAGGTGCCGTCCCGTGTTTTTTCGTTCTTCTGGTTCAAGGCGAACATTTGGGGAGAACACAAAGAATTTGTCAAGTGTTCTGAGTGCGAGTTGTTTGTGAAAGATCATGCTTTGGGTGACTGAGTAGTTTTTCCCGTAGCAGTTAATCGTTGCTGGGGAGGTAGGATGGTTGAGAGGATCAGTGATTGGGGATAGGATCACAGGGGATAACTCAATGAATTCCCGTTTTCGAAGTTCGTCTGCAAGGACTCGCCGTATTTCGCTTTGTATTTTCAACACACTCTTCATTTTCGTGGTTTCTTCAAAGCTCATATACGTATATTGTACTCAAATAGTATAAAAACATATTGTTAATTTTTTTGTCAAATATTCGGTAAAAAGTAAATTTTAAATACTATTACCGACATAATGACTATTATGATTGATAAAAAAGACGAAATGATTATTGCAGAGTTGAAAAAAGATGCGAGAAAAACAACCAAAGCAATTGCAGCAAATATCCACATCCCTCGAGTCACAGTCCATGATCGAATACAAAAAATGATACACAACGGCATCATCAAATCATTCGACGTTACCATCGACTATAAAAAAATCGGGTTCACCACCGAAGTCTTCATCTTTATCGCCTTCACCCCAAACCCTGACATCTCCCAACGACAACTCGCGCAACGTATTGCAAAATTACCCGGCGTCTATGAAGTCCACATTATCTCTGGGGAATACGACCTTCTCCTCAAAGTACGAGGCAAATCCTTAGAAGAAGTCGGAAAACTCGTCGTCGATAAACTCCGCCAACTCCAAGGAGTGGGAAGAACACTCACCTTTGCCTGCTTTGAAACAGTAAAAGAAGAACTCTGATCCTCATGAAACATCTTTATAAACCACCTTTACTTCAATACTATTTTTACAGAGGATTCTTATGAACATCTTTGTCACCAGAAAAATCCCTGACGCAGGAATTCAACTCCTGAAAAAAAAATTCGATGTGGAAATCAATCAGGAAGACCAAGTCCTTACAAAACAAGAAATCATCAAAGGACTGCAAGGAAAAGATGGTCTCCTTTGTCTTCTTACAGATCTTATTGATAGAGACGTCATTGTTGCAGAGCCCAAGTTAAAGATGATATCCACGTACGCTGTAGGATATAACAACATCGATGTACACGCAGCAACAGAACAAGGAATTCTCGTTAGTAACACCCCTGGTGTTTTAACTGATACAACTGCGGAGATGGCATGGGCACTCCTTTTCTCAGTTGCTCGACGGATCGTCGAAGGAGATCGATTCACCCGCGCAGGAAAATTCAATGGATGGGCACCATTCCTCATGCTCGGACAAGACGTCACAAATAAAACATTAGGAATCATAGGCGCAGGGAAAATAGGAACCGCATTTGCATTGAAAAGCAAGGGATTCAACATGAACGTATTGTATGTTGATGAACAAAAAAACACAATGCTAGAACGTGAACTGAATGCAAAAAAAGTCGATTTATCAGAGCTACTTACGCAATCTGATTATATTTCGCTTCATGTTCCGCTTCTTCCAAAAACACATCACCTCATCGGAGAAAAAGAACTACACAAAATGAAGAAAAACGCGATTCTCATCAACACATCCCGTGGCCCTATTGTCGATGAAAAAACATTGGTTAAAGCATTGAAAGATCGATGGATTTTTGGAGCGGGACTCGACGTATATGAACATGAACCAAAGATAAATGAACAGCTGAAAAAACTTGATAACGTAGTCCTGCAACCACATTCCGCATCAGGAACTATTGAGACCCGAACAAAGATGGCGATCATGGCTGCAGAAAACATGATCGCAGGATTACAAGGAAAAATGTCACCGAACTGCGTCAACCCTGAGGTATTTCAAAAAAAGAACCAGAAACGGTAAACGAAAAACAAAAAAACATTATCTTACGACGGAATGTAAAATGAAAGGAGAAGAAAAAGAAAGGGAAATTGTATTCCCTTCAGAAGTTATTTGATCCTTCTATTACTACCGTTGACGTTTGTACTGCCAGTAGTCTTTCAATTCGTGCAATGTCTTGTCCAGGGTTACTGTATCTTTTACTAACGTGATGTAGTTGGTTTCTATGGGGAATGTCGTGTTGTATGGCAGATGGAGAGACTCACAAAGGTATGGGTCAGGCAGTAAACCAAAGTTGTTGATAGTGCCATTGTTTTCTACATACGTGCAAAAGGTGCCAATTCTCGAGTGAAACTTGTCATACACAGGCATTTCGACAAGTTCTTCAATCGGGCATTGTGTTGGTCCGCAAGGGACTGTCGTATTCCAGTAATGACAAAGCTCGTCAATTGTTTTGTTCAGCGTCACTGTATTTCCTGTGGTTCTAATGTATTCGTTGTAGATTGGTATCAGTTTGTTTGCACCTCTGAAATAGGTGTTTCTCACATGATCATTTGTTTTCACACCAAAGAAATATCCAGGGTACTCATCGTTCCAACTGTTCCATGTTTTATCTACCCAGCCTACCGAGGTACCATTCGCATCAAAAACTTCTTTTCCAACAAGTTCGTTTGGGTTCCAAATTTTCATAGTATATACCACATCTCCTCAAATTTCTAACATAAGGATTCATTTAACGTATTTAAACATATTCCAAATAAATTTTTTGCACCATTTATCACACATTTTTTCCGCACATATGTTAAAAAAAATGATGTGTTTTTTCTCAGTTACTGCGTTCTTCTCTTATCTGGTATCGCTTGTTTTGCAGAATAATTATTTCTTCCCGGATGAGTTTCTCAAGAATCTTTCTCAGTCGTATGCTATCAACATCTATTTTTTCTAAGAGATCCGAATAAGAAAAAGACGAAACCAGCAAAATTCGGAGAATATCAGCACGCATCTGCCGATCAGACCCCTCAAAACGTGATTGATGCGTTCGTGGCCGGATATTTGTTTTTTGTGATGTGAGAACAAGAGCCCCGTAATCCATCAGCGCATTATGCCACGTTATACTTTTTCCTTTTGGGAGACAACGCTCTGCCAGCATCCAAAGATCTGAATCAGAGACATCCTCAGACAAATTGAATTCATGAATAAAAATGCGTCTGATGTTCGTATCAACAGTAACTATATCTTCATTGGCAGCAAAAATCTTCACCGCATTTGAGGTATACAAACCAACACCAGGAAGCTTGCGGAAATTATTCATTGCTAGAAGCACATCACAGTGATAGGTTTGACTGATGATCTGAGCGGATTTCTGCAACGAAACCGCACGTTTGTTGTACCCAAGCCCCATCCACATTTGTAACACATCTTTACGAGATGCTGCTGCAAGATCATTGATGGTCGGCCATCGTTTAACCCATTTTTTATAATAGGGTATCACCCGCAAAACTTGTGTCTGCTGCAGCATAAACTCAGAGAGAAGAATCTTGTAGGGATCAACGGTTTTTCTCCAGGGGAGTTTGCGTCCATTTGTCGTATAAAACATAAGCACCTTATCTTGAAAAATATGGATTTGCGCACGAGTAATATGTTTCATTGAAGGCCTCTAACAAAACAAAAATGGTAAAACTTATAAGGTGAACACCCAGACTTCTTGTTCCTGAGGGATATCGTCCTTTTCAATATCGATTTCATTGCCCACACGAGCGACATGAATCTGGCTTTGATCAAGAAACGAATCAACCCCTGCAAGAGGAATTGACAACCCGCTGATCTTATAATGCATCGGGATCACAATTTTTGGTTGTATTGCCTGAATTGTTTTCCATGCATGAGCAGCATCTAATGTAAACGTCCCACCAACCGGTACAAACAAAATATCAACAGCGCCTATCTGCTCAAGGGTTTCAGAATCAAGCTCATGTCCCAGATCCCCCAGATGACAAAACGTGATATCATCTACGGTGAACTTGTAGATGATGTTTTTCCCACGTTTCATCCCCT
>CAIYYQ010000059.1 GCA_903930505.1 Methanobacteriota archaeon | reverse complement strand
TGCGATTTAATAATAACAAAAGAAAAAAAGAGGTTACTTCACAATTTCTTCAAACAAACACTAAGGAGAAAGTCGGGTTCGATCACGAGGAAATAAAATACACTCCCGAACATTACTAATATCAAGTAGTTCCATCAAAAATCGTTCGATACCAAAACCAAAACCACCATGTGGCGGCATACCATATCGAAACGTCTTCAAATACGCCTCAAAATCCTTAGGATCAAGATTACACGCTTTCATCCTCTCTGTAAGTAAATCAACATTATGAATCCGTTGACTCCCCGATGCTAGTTCAATACCTTTACACTCTAAATCAAAACCCTTGGAGTGATCCCCACCTTCAGGCATTGTATAAAACGGTTTTGATGCAAGGGGATAATGTGTGATAAAATAAAAATCAGTCCCAGCTTCCTTCATAATCTCACCAAGAAGTTTTTCTTCCTCAGAACCAAGATCCTGGCCCCACGTAATCCCACTGCCACGCCCACTTAATTTCGTAATCACCTCATCATACGAAATACGGACAAACGGAACCTTTGGAACAACAACATTTTTCCCAAGAGTTTCCAACTCAGGTTTGCATTCACTTGCGGATTTCCACATTGCAAAAACAAGATGCTCAAGTATATGCATCACATCTTCTTCGCTTTGGATATACGCCATCTCAATATCAATTGCGGTAGACTCATTCAAATGTCGCCTGGTGTTATGTTCCTCTGCACGGAAATACCATGCAATCTCATATACACGATCAAGGCCTGTTGCCATTAGACTTTGTTTATACAGTTGCGGAGACTGAGCAAGAAACGCCTCTTTTTCAAAATATTTCAGCCGAAACACATCGGTCCCACCCTCAGAAGAACTCGCGACAATTTTTGGGGTATGAACCTCAATGAAATCCTGCGAACGCAGATATTCATGAGCTGCATGAATAACTTTGCTTCGAATCGTAAATATCGCTTGAACATCAGGTTTACGCAAGTCAATGAATCGATTATCCAAACGGGTTTCAAGCTCCGATTCCACTTTGTCAACAACACCTAGTGGAAGTGGCGTCTGCGCAACAGACAACACCGATACTTCCTCAGGGATAATCTCATATCCATTTCGAACTTTGCTGTTTTCTTTACACACACCCTGAACAGAGATAACGGATTCTCGGGGGAGATCAATGAGTTTTTTGAATAACTCTGGCGTTTTTTTTGAAAAAACAGTAATTTGCGACGTTCCTTTCCGATCGCGTAAGATTACAAACGCAATCGATCCAAGATTTCGGATATCCTCAACCCAACCGGAAACCGTAATGACGGTGTTATATTCTTCAGCAGATACATCCTTTGAATAATGACTTCGATACGTCTTCATAGTACAACCCCAATCAAAACAAGGCATTTAGCCTTTTTGAAAGAAACATCATCATATCCTTTAGCATTTTTTCGTTATCCCAACTCTTCAAAATAACTGATAACTCTTGTTTGTCTAAAGATTTAAGCGTACAAATCCATTTCGTAATATTGGGAATGGCACGCACCACATTATCAACAATCGTAATACTTGCATTTTTCGCGGTTCTTGACAACGGATTCAAATCAACAGCAATCACAGTTTTTCCCATGTTGCGTAACGCTTCACATCGATCCCCATCCTCAAGAGGAACCAAAACGACATCCGCAGAAAAAATACCTTCTTTTTCACAGAGCGCTCGATTATGATCTAAGCCAGGGATAC
>CAIYYQ010000058.1 GCA_903930505.1 Methanobacteriota archaeon | reverse complement strand
CAAGATAGGTACGGGAACTAAAATGAAAAATACGCGAAGAAAACAAGCAGTATCCGAAATCGTTGGAACCTTTCTTTTGCTAGCAATAGTGGTATCCACGTTCTCCGTCGTATCACTTTCAATTTATTCAATGCCACCTCCTTCCTCTACATCAACAGCAAAAATCGTCGGTATAGCAGAAGGAAGATGTTTCATCCTGGAGCATCGCGGTGGCGAGCCACTCGGTTTAGATACAAAAGTCTACCTTACGATATGTAATCAACAGGTACAAACAACTGCTGGAGAGCTTTTAGACGAAAAAGATAAAGCGGACGGCGTTTGGAATATTGGCGAACGACTGGTGTACTACTTTGGTTCTGATCCTAGTCAAGATCCTAATCCAAATTATCAAAATGCTAACGTTAAGGTTGTTGACATGGAAACCAATTCCATAATAATGGATGCTGATTTGATTATTCATAAAGCTCCTAATCTTTCTCCTCCGGCGCCTTTTAGTCCTCAATTGAGTTATTTACCAACAAGTATTAGTTTTGGTACGCAACCACAAGGTTGGACTGGTGTTGATACCCTTCAAATATGGAATTCTGGTAACGGGACACTTAATTATACTATTAGTGAAAGTACATCTTGGATCTCAATATCTCTCACAAGTGGTAACTCAACAGGAGAACATCATACTATCACGGTGAATGTTGATACCGGTTCAATGTCGGAAGGATATTATAACGGTGACATTCAAATCTCTTCTGATAATGGATCAGGCACAATCCCTGTTGAAATCAACATAGAATCTCTTACTCCACCTCAGCCTCCTGCTCCATCGCGATGGGCAAAAACCTACGGAGGATATCGAGAATCCAACGGAGGAAATCGAGGAATAGAGTTATCTGAAGCGTTTCAGCAGGTCTCAGATGGCTATATTGCGGGGGGAATCACCAATACGTATGGAATATATAGTCCCAGCGGTAATTTTTTACTTGTCAAAACAAATTTTACTGGAAACATAACCTGGGCGAAAACCTATGGAACCTGGTCAGGTGCTGGAAACAATATCCTTAAATCCGTCCAACAAACCTCAGATGGCGGCTATCTTTTAGGGGGTTGGACAGCATATTATTCACCGTTTATGGATTTCTTAGTTATAAAAACAAACCCTAATGGAGATGTAACTTGGGCTAAAGCATACGAAAATGGAGATGTAAATTATTTAGCCGTTGTCCAACAAACCTCAGACGGATATATATTAGGCGGATATACACACTCTTTTGGAGGCGGCGTATCTGATGGCGATTTTCTCGTGATTAAAACCAATCTCGCTGGAGACGTCATTTGGGCGAAAATCTATGGGGTTACAGGGGCGTATAAAGGCGAATATCTTACTTGTCTTCAACAAACATCAGATGGATATATCTTAGGAGGATATACAACATCTTGGTCAAGTATTGGAACTACGGATATACTTCTAATTAAAATCAATACAAATGGAGACATAATTTGGGCGAAAACATATGGAGATTACGCCGGTGAATACCCTAATTTTATCCAGCAGACATCTGATAATGGATTTCTGTTCGGCGGCTCTTCTAATTCATACGTTAATTTATTCAGTGACGATGCTCTGCTCATAAAAACTGATTCAAATGGAGATGTTACCTGGGCAAGGACGTACGGCAAAACAAATAGTAATTATGGCCAATCATCACACAATGCAGATTATTTTAAGAGCGGTGTACAAACATCAGATGGGTACGTGATCGGTGGATCTACCAATTCTTTTGGAACCGTCGGCTACCCAGATGATTATGATTATCTCATGATTAAAACTGACAATTCGGGCGCTCTTACCTGGGCAAAGACCTACGGCGGCCATGACTACGTACAAGATGAGAAACTCAATTTTATTAACAAGATATCAGGTGGATATATCTTCGGTGGATATACCTACTGTTTTGGATCAGTTAGTAAAGATGCCTTTCTCATACAAACCGATGAAAATGGAAATTTAAACTGCAACAGTATTACTAATGATGTCTCTACGATACTACCAAACCAAAATGTGCAAATAACAGGTCAAGATCGCACCAATGATCCTCTTTTGCAAACGAAAAGCAATGGCGCTAATTTCAACCTTACAATCAATGACGCTCTGTCATGGCTTACAACATATACGCTAAACGGGAGCAATGGTAATACTCTTACAACGACAACCGTCTGCTCTGTAAACTAATGAGATACTCCCTGGGATAAAGTTCTGACCGTTAAACTGTCCGCATATATTTTCCACAACAACGATTTCTTTTCCAATTTTTAAATATCATCACAAAATTCATCAATCCGATGAATAACTGGTCAATGATATAATTAAGACATCTTCGTTAGTTAGATTTAATATATTAACAATACAATTCTAATTCATTTTGTTATGGTCATATCATAAAATTCGTTACGAACATGCTTTGTTATTGACAATGACTCGCATAGATTTTATTTACTTTTCTCAAACCATATAATAAAATACTTGATATCTATTTAAGATAATAAAAAAATTAGGGGGTAGTAAGTAGATGAAAAAATATAACCGATTTTTAGGTAGGCCAGCGATAGCAATAATCTTGTGCATATTGTTAACAATGACGTCAGCAACCGCCCTTGTTAATACCAAAGCGCCAGACTCAAAACAAACCATTGAATTAACAATAAACGTACCGACATTTACGTTCGGAAGCACAATAACTGAACGAGGCGAATTTGCAACAATCGACACTACTGATGAAGGATCAACCATTACGATCGGCGAAGCGAAACTACCGGTCATACGAAAACTAGTGGAGGTCCCAACTGATGCAACTCCACAGATTACCATAAAATCAATCTCATGGAAAACAACATCGCTGAAGGAGTTAGATCTCCCTGCACAGATCATCCCGGTGCAGGAATCAGTCGTTAAAACCGCGGATGCATCAACAAAATTCCAGATAAACGAGAAATACTATTCTACGGATGCATTTCTACCCAAAACAGCAGCTACCGTAACACCCATAGGGGAAATGCGCGGACATCGTCTCGCACAGATCGAAGTTCCTGCAGTTCAATACAATCCAATATCAGGTGAACTTAAACTTTTGACAAGCTGTGATCTTCGCATTGATCTCCCAGGAAGCAATTTGGCAAAAACCGCTGACAAGCACGAACGTTATAGTGCAGCAGCATTCGAACCGCTTATTCAAAGTATGGTGGTAAACTATGATACCTATAACATAATGGATAAAGGCGGAAGAAACCCACAGGGATATTTGATTATCGTCAACGATAGTTTCTACAATCAAATCCTTCCGTTCGCAACCTGGAAACAAAGCGAGGGATATACGGTTACCGTAACGAAAACATCGCAAATACCAGGAGGAGTAACAACAACAACGATTAAAAATTATATTACCAATGCCTACAACCTGTGGTCTCCACCACCCGCATACGTGCTACTAGTAGGAGACACAACACAAATTCCCACCTGGATAGGAACAGCAACAGGCACATGCACTGATTTGTATTATGTCACCATCACCACACCTGATTATTTCCCTGATATCTGCATAGGTCGTTTCCCAGCGGCAACCGCAGCCCAGGTTACCATCATGGTAAACAAAACCCTATGGTATGAACAAGGGAACTATCCATCTGGGTTAATGACAAAAGCAGTGTTTATGGCCTCTGATGATAACTACGCGATTTCCGAAGGGACGCATAATTATGTCATTAGTACGTATCTGCAGCCAAATAATTATCTCTGCGATAAATTATATTACCACGAGGGGGCAACAACCCAACAGGTCAAAGACTCGATAAACAACGGGAGGATTTTAGCGGTCTACTCAGGTCATGGAAGTGAAACAAGTTGGGCTGATGGACCACCATTTAGCCAGACTGATATCAATAGCCTTACGAATGCAAACAAATACCCGTTTGTCTGCAGTCATGCCTGTCTCACCAATCAATTCACGGTCGCTGAATGCTTTGGGGAAACCTGGCTTCGCACAGCAAACAAAGGAGCCATGGTGTACTGGGGCTCATCTGATAATACCTACTGGGATGAAGACGATATACTAGAACGAAGCATGTTTAACGCCTGGTGGAACGATGGCCTTGAACGAGTCGGCCAGATGACTGATCGCGCATTGTATTACCTCTATCAATACTATGGCGGGGGAGGATACACTCAATACTATTTCGAGGCGTATAACGTCCTTGGCGATCCCTCACTATCAGTTCCTGCGATGCATTTCATCCCACAGAACGATGTGGGAGTAACAGAAATCACATCACCAGCATCGACAATCCATGCGGGATCGCAATCGGTGATTGCGACGGTGAGAAACTACGGGAACAACACTCAGACTACGGTCCCGGTCACCTGTCAAATTTACGCGTTCACCTACATAAAAGATTTTGAGGCAGACAACGGCGGCTATGTCGCGGGAGGGACTCCAGCAACGCTTTGGCAATGGGGCGTACCAACAAGTGGCCCATCATCTGCTCATTCCGGGACGAAACTTTGGGCAACCAATCTTGCTGGTCAGTACCCTAATTCCGCAAATGCATACGTTACCTCAGGGCCTATTCAGTTGCCGACTGGACGACCTGCCCAGCTCTCATTTTGGCAGTGGTACGACATGGAAAGTACATATGATGGTGGTAACGTTAAAATCTCGATAAATAATGGGTCAACCTGGACGATTCTTGGATCCTATCTCAATCCCTATAATGAGGATGCGGTGTCTTCAAGCAATGCAGGAATCCCCAGTCAAACATGTTTCAGCGGAACAAGCAGTGGATGGCAACAAGTCTTCTTTAATATGAGTGCCTACGCAGGTCAGCAGATACGTCTCCGCTGGCATTTCGGTTCTGATGGTTCACTTACCTATAATGGATGGTACATTGATGATGTCGTGATTGATACTGGTGCACCACCGGTGTACACAGCAGCAGCAACAGTCAGTGTTGATGCATTCAGCAATACCTCAGTAACCTTCACGCCACCGTGGAGTGCAACAACGGGAACGTATAAAGTCGTTGTTTTCACTGCGCTCCCTGGAGACCAACGATCCAGCAATGATCAACAGACAAAGCTCGTCTCTGTATTACCCAATGATCCACCGGTTACACCCAGTCAACCGGCTGGTCCTATTGAAGGAATTAAAGGAACATCATACATATACACTACATCGACAACTGATTCGAACGGAGATAATGTCTACTATATGTGGGATTGGGGTGACGGAAACACAAGTGGTTGGTTAGGACCGTATGCTTCCGGTGCAATAGCAACAGGAACCCACACATGGACGAGCCGAGGAATTTATCCTGTCAAAGT
>CAIYYQ010000057.1 GCA_903930505.1 Methanobacteriota archaeon | reverse complement strand
GAGCGGGTGAACCCTAAAAAGCTTGATGTTGCGTTTGGGAGTTCTGGTACAATAATTAATTTGGCTGAGATTGCAAGTAAACTTTTTGAGAGAACTGAAACGAAACAGGACATGGTTCTTCGGTATAAGGATCTGCAGAAGGTGATAGCGAAACTGTGTTCGTTGTCTGTTGCGGAGCGTAGATTGATTCCTGGGATTAATCCGGAGCGTGCTGATATCATCATTGGCGGTGCGGTGATTCTTGAGACGATCATGGAGGATTTGGAACTCAAAGAGCTGTTTGTGAGTTATCGTGATATGCGGTATGGGATGCTTGTGGATTATCTTTCACGGCATGCAGGGTATCCGCAGCATCAGGAGACGTCGGTGAGGAAAAGTAGCGTGCTTCGTCTGGGACGTTCCTGTAACGTGAATGAACATCATGCGAACATGGTTGTGTCTCTTTCTCTTCAGTTGTTTGATAGTGCGAAGGCGATAAAGCTTCATGATTTTGGAGATCGTGAGCGGGAGTTGTTAGAGTACGCTGCGTTTCTTCATGATATTGGTGATTTTATTTCGTTTCGTGGTCATCATCTTCATTCCTATTATATTATCAACAACGCTGAGCTTCTTGGTTTTGATCAAACTGAGATTGGAATTATTGCTAATGTAGCCCGGTTTCATAGGAAGAAACTTCCGCGGAAGAAGGAGCCTTCGCTTGTTGAGCTTGATAAACATTCGATTAAAACCGTTGTGGTTCTTTCGACGTTGCTTCGTATCGCTGAGAAACTTGACCGTAGTCATACTGATCTTGTGCAGAAGATAGAGTTTGTTTTGCATGGTGAAAATAAGGTTGAACTTTTGCTTGTGTGTTCGAAGCAGGATTGTGAGTTTGAGCGATGGGGTGTCGAAGAGGATTCTGATGCGTTTGAAAAGGTGTTTGAGAAACGATTGGATGTTTCTGTGATAAAGAACGAGCCGCAGATCCTAGCGTAACCCACCTGGGATAATTTTATAAGTAGGAAATACGATTGATATATTGAACTTGGATGGGATGTTAGATGGGAAAAACCGTTAAGTTAACCTTAACGCCAACGGAAAAAAAGTTTGTGAGCAAGTTAAAAGGCCTTGATCATAAAAATGCTGATGTGTTACGAAACGCGCTCTGGTTTTATGTGGAACATGCTGAGGATTCTCCGATTCATTCGGGAATGGATCCTGAGAAAACATTTTCTGTGAAAGAAAAAAAACGTGATGTGGAGTTGTCTTCAACGCAGAATCTGTTGTTTCAGGATTATCTTGCGCATTTGAAAGATGAGATTTTTTTTCTTCGAGAAGAAAATACACGGATGCAGGAGCAGAACCGTAAGTTTCAGGATAATGTTGAGGATGAAATCAAACGTTTGCATGATCAGCAGAATCAATTGATGAATCTTGTACAACCCATAAAAGCAGTCCCAAGTTCAGCTCGTGTGAATTTGGTAGAAACGCCAGTGGTTGT
Organism: Methanobacteriota archaeon; assembly: GCA_903930505.1. The sequence continues at coordinate 6,585 of CAIYYQ010000057.1, read as the reverse complement.
CTCAGATCCTGCGATGGTTCAGTCCGATTTTCTTGATGAGATTGATCGTGTGTTAAAAGAGAGAATGACGCAGGTTGAAATCACTGGTGTTTCCGGGAAAAATAGACGTAATAGGTCGCATGAGAACAAGTTTTTTTCTGGTTTGTATTTTCTGCGGCGAAAACACGATAAATCCTTGTAAGATGCAACATTAATATGGTTCTGATTGTATAAGGAATTTTGTTGGGCGGAGGATGTGAGGATTTATGGTGTATGAGAATTTGATGGTAAAACCCGGGAAAAAAATAACGTTAAAAAATTTTGATACGGGGTATACGGATGGATATCGGAACAAAAAAATTGCTGAAGAAGATCTTCCTCGTTATCTTCAGAAACTCCTGGATCTTCAGTATCTTCTCTACGCAGATAAACGATATGGTTTTTTGGTTATTCTTCAGGGTGTTGATGCGTCGGGTAAAGACGGCGTATTCAGAAATGTGATTACTGCATTGAATCCTCAGGGAACAAAAGTCTGGGGTTTTGAGAAGCCTTCCTCAGAGGAAATTGGTCATGATTATTTATGGAGGGTGCATCAACGACTCCCGAATCGTGGGTATATCGGCGTGTTCAACAGGTCCCATTATGAGGATGTGTTGATCGTCCGGGTGAAGAATTTAGTTCCAAAAGAAATGTGGAAAAAAAGGTATGACCAGATCAATAATTTTGAGCAGTATCTCTACGATAACAATATTCGTATCCTGAAAATATTTCTCCATATCTCAAAACAGGAGCAGGAGAAGAGGCTTCTTGCAAGGTTGCTTGAGCCGCATAAGAACTGGAAGTTTTCTATTGGTGATCTTATCGAACGGCAATATTGGAGTAAGTATATGATTGCATATGAGGAAATGTTGAATAAAACAAGTACAAAATATGCACCGTGGTATGTAATCCCGGCTGACAACAAATGGTTCCGTAACATAGCGGTTGCAAAAATCATGGTTCAAGCACTTGAGGAGCTGGAATTGAAATGGCCGGATACCTCACCAGAAATACAAAAATATGTGACGATCGCAAAAAAAACAGGGAAACTACCACCGGTGCCTGATTAATTTTTTTTCTCCTATTGGGATAAAGCTCTTTTACCGGGTCATCGATGTTCTTCTGTGGAAAAGAATCTTACCGATGAAATCAAGGAGTTAAACAGACGTATCGCAGAATTAGAAAAAATGTTGTCAATGATCCTTCAACCTCTTCAGAATGCAGGAAAAACAACGCAAAATTATCTTAGATTAACCGGTTTACTTCTTGATCATGGAGGTCTCACACCGGATCTTATCCTTCCGGAGGTCAAAGACCCGATTTCACGAGAGATTGTACGTGTTCTTATGAGCAAAAGCGAACAAAATATTTCTCAGATCACAGATCTTGTTCGCAGTAAAAGAGGAACTGCTTCTCGCAGAATTATCCGTGAAAAAATACAGGAATTAATAGAGAAAAATGTTCTTCAACAAAAACAAAAAGGTTCAAGGACTGTCTATGGGTTGACGGAATCAGTGATAAAAAAGTGGTCACAAATGCTCGGTTTTACTTTATAGCATGACCACCGTGCTATTGTTTAAAAATGTATTAAGGAGGAATAAAAAAATGAACAATCATCATGAAGGAATGCCAGACCCGGAAAAAATAAAGGAAATATTGGATGTTGTCTCAGAGAAAATCCCTGGGCTTCTCAAGCAACTTAGTGAGCTTTTGTATGGTCCAAAAAGCGCGAAACAATACGCAGAAGCCGCAGCAATCTTTTATAAGGAGCTTAAAGGCGCTGGGATGACCGATGAACAGGCTTTTGATCTGACACGGCAGTATATGTCTACGCTGAACCTTGGCAACATGTTCAAGAATTTTTCTGTGCACGACAATCACGACTAACTTCACATCATATAGAGAACGCGATTATGGCTGAACATTCTACAGAAAAGATGAACCCAAACACGATAAAGATATTTGGTATGATCTTGCCGTTGCTTCCTGGGATGATCCTCCGGTTCGGTGGGTCATTTCTGCGGTTTAAAAGCACTGCGAAAAAAGGCGGATCAATCTTTCATCGTGAACTTCTCGGTCAAGGAATCGATGAGGTAACTGCAGAAAGACTCACAGAACAGTATCTTGAAGGAAGTAATCTGGTGAAATATATTCAGTTCTTACGATGATATCTCTTCTTTTTCCTATTTTTATTATGTTTGATAGTCCAGTAAATAATTCCCTAATTACTTGTTGATTAAAAAAAAGAAAAAAATGATGGGATGTTTATATGGAGAAATCAAATCCCATCGCGTTTTTCGCTGATCCAATAAAGTATGTGAAATCCTTATGTGCAGTCGTACTGTATTGGGTGATGTACAAACCAGTGAATCCTCTCATCATACCGCACTGTCTGCTGGTAAGGGTTTTGACATTAAATGGGTAGGGATCAACAATTATGGTCGTGCTTTTTACAAACAGATTTGAGTTCACAGTATAAAGCCAAACAGTCAATGCTCGATGCATGTTCATATGTGTTCCACGTAGTGATAGCGGTGCATTGGTAAACCCGGAGCTCATAACCATCACGTTCTGTCGTATTGACGGGTGGGATGTTCCGGAATTGAACATGTTTCTCATAAGAAACATGAAAACGTTTTTTAGTTTCGCATGGCTGCCGCAGCATCCATTAATGTAATCTTCAACAATGGATAGCGCTGTTGCGTAATCAGGTGCAGATTTTATTTTCTCCGTTGCTTCGGTGAAAAGCTGATTGAAATCCTGCAGTTCTGTTTCCGTTAATGTCAGGGTTTGTGTTGACTGTAATCGGTCCTCTTCGACGAATGAGAACGTAACAGTATTTACATTATTCTGGGCAGCAAGAACAGGACTTGCGGTCAGTCCCACAAAGAGCAGTATCGTGCCTATTACATATAATGGTGTCATTTTTTTCATTTCATTCCTCCGTGTATTCTCCTTATTATTTATTAGTACCCCCTATTATTTTTTTTATTTATATTATTTTCTCTATGAGTATTTTAATATATTCTTAAGAAAAGTAAAACAAATGTTCGTTTCAAATATTCATTGTTCAACAAATAATTGCTCATAATTGTTATATGTTGTAGAGATAATTCTCGTAGTTTTGAACAACAAATCTTTTTCCTTTTTTTTCTATGGTGTACCCTTCGTTTTCTAACAATTTTTTTTGTGTTATTGCTCCACCTGGATATTTCTCGTTAAGGAACCCGTCTGCTTTTAATGTTCTCCAATATGGAATGTTTAAATCTTTTCCATCTCGTGCGGCTTCTTCTGTAGCATTTGCTGCAGTCATAATAAAAATCCCTGTGGTAAGAGAACAACATCCTTGAACCTTATGTTTTTTTGCGATGTTTTTACATATCTCAGCAATCGTAATAAGTTTCCTTTTTGGTACTTTTTTCATGATGTCAATAATCTCACTGGGGTTAACAAGAACTACGTCATCGCCTGCATTTGCACCCATTTTATGAACCGCGTTGTAACAAGGAAATTTCTCTTCTAACTTCAGTATTTTCGGAAGATTCTTTTTATCAGCAAGTTTATCCTGCCAGGATTTCTTTTTATAACTCAAATCATTTCAACCCCTTATTTTTTTTTTATATAAGTAATAACAACTCAGCTATTCTCTGCTTGTTTATTTCTTTCAACGAGTAAAATTCAAGATGTTTCATTGTTTTTCCTGAGGCAACATATTCTATTATTTTATCTCAGCGACAATTACCACATAATTCTTCCCATATTTCTTTGCGCATTTCGGACAGGTTGTATACCACATATACCATTTTACCACAGTCACATTTTTACTCTGGGCATACTGTTGAAAATCCTTACACCATTTCCCTGTGTCCTTAAAAGGACCTTCATAGACCTTACTTAAATATTTTCCACTCAACGTCACATTATTCGCATTTGGGATATCCTTATCCACAGCAAGATACAAATTCATATTCCACTTTGACGTATGATCAGATAAACACACAAAATCAGGCATTGTTGCATCTGCATTCCGTACGTTTTCATCAAGTCGTTTCATCACGGAACCAAAATTCAGTGGTATATTCAAAAAAGTAGAAACCTTATCTTTGATGAATTTCTTGTTGTTCCATTCAAACAGTTTTCCATCCCATGGCTTTGGATCAAACTGCGGGCAACATATCTCTTCAGTCATAGTTCACCTCAAACACCTTTTTCCTTAAATCATTTCTCATATTTTTTTCAATCCTCTTCCCACCCAACTAATTTTCTCCTCTTTTTCAACAGATCGATATCACAATGATAGCACAGTCCATTATGACAACTGATCATACCACCGCAGATTGGGCACCCCCATTTTTGTTTTTCTTTTTCTAAAAATTCTTCGATACCTTTCTCTTTTATATATGTAAGATTGTCAAGCATGCTCATATGATATTTCGTACGATATCGTTTATCTAAATTTTTTAATCTTTTACACGGAATTTCTGCGCATTCAAAACAAAACCTATAATTATTTTTATTCAACTCTTCGCAATTTACAATAATGCAGTTAATACAACTTATTGATTTATTTTCATTTTTACCCCTACAACCAGGGCATTTCTTTTTTTCACGAAGATATGCAATACAGATCCCACAATTCATCCCACAAGGAGCAATAAACTTCATCTTTTCAGAACAATCATCGTTCATTCAAGATAAGGAATCCCGACATGAATTATAAAGATTTTTTCTCAGATAAGTAATCAAAACGACTTGTTTTCCAGCACCTTTCGTATATCAAAATAAAAAACCGCGGTTAATATACAAAAAATAATGGCAGACGTTATTAACGCATAGAATGGGAAGATAGCTTTTTCATTTTCCGTCAATAGAATCGAGATGGGAACGTATGAGATTACAAGCAAAAAAGCAGTGATTAATACTGAAAGTCCCATCGATTTAACTAACAATTTTTTATTTACAGCCATTTTCATCATCTCCTTATTTATTAATTATTTACAGAAATAAATCTCATACGTTTATCTTAAATTTTGCCTTCTCAGGAATATTTCTAAAAATATCAGTAATCCACTGTTTTATATCATCTCTAACACAGCGAAAATCATAGATATCTGAAGGATCCGAAAATCCTTTGTGAATGATTGTTTCCCCAGGGAAAAACGGACAACTTTCTTTTGCATGATCACACACTGTCACAACATAATCAAACAGTCTTCCTCGGAACTCCTCAATACTTTTTGAACTATGCATGGATATATCGATTCCTATTTCATTCATCGCTGCAATAGCAAACGGATGAACATCTATTGGTTGGATGCCTGCACTGTAGACTTCATAACTGTCTCCATACATATTTCGGAGTAATCCTTCCGCCATCTGCGAACGAGCAGCATTATGTGTGCAGAGAAACAACACCGTCTTCTTCATTTAATCTCTTTCCTTTTTCCAGTCACCATGTAGGTGATTTGTTCAGCCATATTACATGCATGATCCCCGCAGCGTTCCAGATACCGAGCAATCATAATATAATGCGTGCAGATTGTGATATTTTTTGGGTCCTCCATCATATACGTAATGCATTCCCTGAAAATGGAATACCGAAGTTCATCGACATCATCATCTCGCTCAGAAAAATCTTTTAACAAGGTAAGATCGCCGTTTTGAAACGCAGAAAAAACATCATGAATCATTTTGCAGACGATCTCATTCATATGAGGGATACTAATAATTTTTTTAATATGGGGCCCCGGCGCTATTTCCTTAGTCACCTTTGCAATATCTTTCCCGTACCTGCCGATTCGATCAATGGAGATGATCATCCTCAGACAACATGCAATCGTCCGCATGTCCTTTGCCATTGGTTGATATAATGCGATTAACTGCAACGCCTCCTCCTCAAGATCAACACTCATCTGCGCTAGTTTTTTCTTCTTTGAAAGCACCCAATCTGCCTTATCAACATCAAGAGTTTTCAACGATTCAACAGAGGTGCATAGCATCGATGTTGCAAGATCACCCATCTTCAACACATCTTTTTTCAACCCCTCTAACTCTATATGAAATTTCTGTACCATCTTACCTTCACCTACCCAAATCTCCCCGTGATATAATTCTCAGTAAGTTCCTCACGCGGGTTTTCAAAAATCTGTTTTGTCTCACCGTATTCAATAAGTTTTCCCAGGTACATATACGCTGCGTACTCGCTCACCCGTGCCGCCTGCTGCATGTTATGAGTAACGATTATCACCGTATAATGTTGTTTTAGATCATAGATGAGATCCTCTATTTTCGCGGTTGCAATCGGATCAAGAGCAGAACATGGTTCATCCATGAGTATAATCTCAGGTTCAATTGCTAGCGAACGCGCAATACATAACCTCTGTTGCTGTCCGCCAGATAGAGACATAGCGGGTTCATATAACCGATCGTGTACCTCATCCCATAATGCGGCATCATGGAGACTTTTTTCTACGATTTTATCAAGAATTTTTTTATCATTCACACCTTGAACCCTTGGCCCGTACGCAACATTTTCATAAATGGATTTTGGAAACGGATTTGGTTTCT
>CAIYYQ010000056.1 GCA_903930505.1 Methanobacteriota archaeon | reverse complement strand
CTATTTTTAAAATCTTTTTATTTGTCGGAAGGGACGAAGACGCCGATTTGTTAAAAGATTGTTGATTTCCTTCAGTAGTCACAATTCCCCTCCTCTAATGTAACGTATATGTATACTTGTTCGTTCTGAGGCGTATTTTGCATCTGCATCCCATTTTTTTTTATAAATACGGTTAAAATTGTTAGTAAGTCGAATAGAAGTAAACTACTGTGAATAGGCGCATTCCATCTCTCAATTGCCCTTATCTATTACTCCATATTTATATCTTTCTTTTACTTCCTAAAAACCGCCATCCGTTCTCATCTTTTCATCCATTTCATCATAGCTGCAAGAAGCCCAAGACAAAACGGAACAAGGATAACATAGTAAATAAGATCGACTGTTTTAAGGGACGATGTGATACTGTCGATGTACCCGGAAAAATAAAGAAAAAGAACAACAACAATTACAAAGGGGAGAATAAGCGCAAGGATAAGAGGAAGCATTTCTCGGTTCATATCTCTCCTGTTGGAAATGAACAACAACGGTAGATGGAGGTAGCAAATCATTGTTCTTTAATCTTTTGATCTTTGAAAAGTCTCCCCTAATTAAATATACGTAAGGATATCACTATGTATATATTTTTGAATATCTTTACTGATGGTCAATATCATTTTTATAAGGAAACAAGAAAAATCTATAAAGGGTTAGCGGTTCTGGCGAAGAGGGGCATATCACATGAAGAGAAGACGCATCATCATCATGGGCGCAGCAGGAAGAGACTTCCACAACTTCAACGTATTCTTCAGAGAGAATAACAACTACGAAGTTGTTGCCTTTACCGCTACACAAATCCCAGACATAGCCGGAAGAAAATACCCGCCGAAACTCTCAGGAGAACTTTACCCCAATGGTATCCCAATTTATCTTGAAGAAGAACTAACTGAACTCATTAAAAAAAATAATATCGATGAAGTTGTCTTTGCCTACAGCGACGTCCCGCATACATACGTGATGAACAAAGCATCAATCGTAAACGCAGCAGGCGCTGATTTTACACTCCTCGGACCAAAAAGCACGATGCTTAAATCAACAAAACCAGTCATTGCGGTCTGTGCAGTCAGAACCGGATGCGGAAAATCACAGATTTCACGGAAACTATTTGAAATTCTCAAAACAAAAGGACACAACGTCGCATCAATACGACACCCCATGCCATATGACCCAGACTTAACCATGCAGATATGCGAACGGTTCTCATCTTATGAAGACCTAGATCGATACAACTGCACTATTGAGGAGCGGGAGGAATATGAACCCTACATAGACATGGGCGGCATCATCTACGCAGGCGTTGACTACGAACAGATCCTCAGAACCGCAGAAAAAGAAGCAGACGTTATTATTTGGGATGGAGGAAACAACGATTTCTCATTCATCAAACCCGATCTCTGGATCACGATTGCTGACCCACATCGTGCAGGCCACGAACTCATCTATTACCCGGGAGAACTCAACGTACGCGCTGCAGATGTTGTGATCATCAACAAGGTGAACACCGCGAAAAAAGAAGACATCGCCACCGTCAGAGAAAACATTACCAAAATCAACCCAAATGCACAAATCATTGATGGGATCTCAACGGTAGAAACTGAAGGACCCACAATGATCACCGGAAAACGCGTTCTTGTCATCGAAGATGGACCAACAGTGACCCATGGCGGAATGCGGTATGGCGCAGGAACTGTTGCCGCACAGATGCAAAAAGTAAAAGAGATCATTGATCCGCGACCTTATGCAGTTGGTTCCATTAAAAAAACCTTTGAGAAATACCCTCATTTAACCAATGTTCTGCCAGCAATAGGCTATGGAAAAAAACAGATCAAAGAACTCGAACAAACCATAAACAACATTGACTGTGACGTCGTACTCAGCGGCACACCAATTGACATAACAAGAGTGTTAAAAGTAAAGAAACCAATTGTTCGTGTACAATATAGTGTTGGTGAACAAACAGGAAAAGAACTCGAACATATCGTGGACGAATTTCTCAAGAGAAAATTACCGTAGTTTATTTCCGATTAACATAAATTGTGCGAGAAGTGTTTCCAGCTGGATGTGTTCATTGCTTCCTTCGACGATTCGAAACTCAGTCTCCCCTGTTTTCTCAATGAGTTGTACCTTGTTTTCATCAGGAATTGTGAGATCAAAAATAGTTTGGTGGATTTGTTTCACGATGTCTTCTCCGCTAAGCCCGTACTTGATGAGAAGATCGTATAGTTGATTTCGTGCTGCCATGAAGTTTCCGGTTAATGCCGTGTTAATGAGGTTGCGTACGTCTTCTGGTTTTGCGGTTGCGGTTGTTTCGTAGAGAACTTCAGCGGTAATTTTATGCCCAAGTGATGCACCGACTTGTAACGTGTTAATTGCTTTTCTCAGATCACCACGTGCAATGAAAATAAGGGTCTCAAGACCATCAGGCGTGAT
>CAIYYQ010000055.1 GCA_903930505.1 Methanobacteriota archaeon | reverse complement strand
TGATCGCGTTGATCTGGATAACGTTCTTTTGTTTTTTCAAGGATCGTTTTTAAAGAGGCCATTAATTCATTTTGTGGGTTATCAATAGAGGGGGTGTCGCTATTAGCTTCTTTTAACTTCTCTTTATTTAACTTCTCTTGTGCGGGAGTTGGCGCGCCGAACTCTGGAGTTAATCCGTCATCGCTCTGGAGTTCCTCTGGAGTTAGTCGGGAACCTTTACTTCGGTTACATGTCCTACAAACAATATATAAATTTGATTTTTCGTCAGAACCGCCTGAATTTAATGGAATTTTATGATCAATTTCAAAAGGGATATATCCATCAATTAAATAAGTCTCACCCTTCTTTTGGCCAACACGTAAACAAATAGGACAAGAATGATTTGAGTTTTTAAAATCGTCCCATAAACTTTTCCAAATTTCTACCGGTAATGACCGTCTTTTTATGGGATTTGGTATTTTTGAGGGCGCTTCTCTGTCTTTTCTTAATCCAAGTTGATGATCATCGAATCGGCGGAACTGAAGAAATCTTTCGTTATCAACAGTGTAAATTTCAATCAAACCTACCCTATTCATATCCTCCAGATATTCAGCAACCTTTTTAACTGTGAAGGTTTTAAGTCTGGGAACAATTTTACCTTTAATAATATCCGGATCAGCATAATATCGCCCTTCAACATCAAGATACGGTAAAATCCATGTCCACAATAAACGTGCCGAATCTGTTTTTAATTCAGGCAATCGTTTTGAATCAGATATAGATCGCTTTAACATTCGTCCTTCGGCCATAAGTATTCCTCTACCCGAACATTTGATACCAACCCAAAATAAAGGCGGCTACATAAAGTGCTATAATTATTCCCACCACTAAAGAGAACTTAACCAAAAATTCATTTGATCTATATCGATCTCGCAGTGTCACTTTTCCCATGTCTCCCCTTTTAATTTCCAGCCGCGGCTTTCGAGTATCTTCCGCGCTTCAATCTTTATGGCAAACGGGACCTTCCAATTTAATTCACTAGAATGAAGACTTTTGTAAAACTTCCCTGAATATTTTGGCTTCGCTAACCACATTAAATAATCTTCAGGAATATCTTCAAGGCGCTTGCCTTTATAAATACCGAACTGGAGAATCATTTCTTTCCCCTCAAAATAAATGCCGTTACACACGATGAATTTTTACACGGCCTCCCGGTCATTGTCTCAATCCAGGGGATACGACCCATCGGCCGTAATTCCGCGCCTGCCTCTAATAATAAGTTGATAAAAGACATTGTGGATAATACGATTATCGATGTTTTCCCTAATTGCTGTTCTGTAATTGCTTTTCGAACGAAGGCGGTTGGCCCCCCCCCGAAAGCGCCATCGGACCGTCGGAATGGCGGATTGACATAATTCGTTACACCCCACGGAACCACAAGCCCGTTAAATTCCGGGGGACGTGGATAAGGGCAGGGGTCAAAATCAAAATGAAATTCCGCGTCTAATTTTGCGTAAATATCAGGAGGTGTGAGCCAATATTGTTTTCTCTCAAATTCACTCATTTAATTTTCCCTAGGTTGTATGCCTTTGTGGATCTACGAACCGTCTCGGTCAACATTACCGCTACAAGTAAAGCCTCGTCCGGACGAAATAAAAAAGTGTGAGCCTTCTTTTCATCTTGAGCATCTAAAACAAGGCAAATAGCATCGTCAGTATTCTTTTTTCTTTTGCGTAAATCGTTTTTGGTTAGATAGTAAGTTGCGATTTCCCGTTTATTTTTTTTAAAAATATATGAACTGATTTTTTTCATGCGGCTAATCTCAATTCCTGTAACGTTACTTTCCAGTCACAGCGAAAACCGTTATTAAATCGTACAATTTGATTTTTCCGAATGATTAAATCGTCTAACCATTCCTGCGTTCTCACTTCGTATAAAAGAATTATTGAAATAAATTGCACCGGACTTTTGTGCGCGGAAAGAAGATCGCCGTTGTGATGAGGGGTGCAGAGCCAGAGACCGTTATCTGGGTCATATCTTGTAGAATGATTATCCCGCGAGAAATAATGGTGCGGGTTCAGATCCTTGCCGAACATCGGACAACCGGGGAATTCGCACTTCCATCTTGCCCGGAGCCCGACAATTTCACGGAATACTCCCAAGAGATATTCGTCAGAAACAATCATTTTCCCACAATCCTAAGTCCTTAAAATACCTACTATTACAATGTAATACTTTGTAACTATTGACCATCCTCTGACGAAAGATATAAACTGGAGTCAAACTTAGACGTGTGAACAGCAAGAGCCATGCGTTCACGAATATCTCTCAACATCGGCTGTTTAAATTCTTCAGGTAAATTGTCTAAGTAATTTTTAAGGCAGGTAGGAATACGAACAGGAAAAACTTCGTCTAATTTGTCAGTTTTTGGTGTTGCTTTGTCGTTCATGGTCGCCTCCATGTGCGATAAAAAGAGAGTTGCTTTTAATGCCAAATCTGATAAAAAAAGGCAGGGTGTCTCCGCCAAGAGAAAATCATACCGGACACGTGGTCCGGCTAGACTCTATCACCCTGCTCTTTATTTTTGATCCGCTGGGCGGAATGTATTAAAGAACGGATTTTATCCATATTTTCCGCACTTATCCGGCCACGACCGGTTTCATAGTCCGCGATTTTTTGCCGGTTTAGGGATGGTATTTTATCGGCCAACGCCTGCTGCGTTAAACCCAGGTTGGCGCGGATGGTTTTAATTTGTTGGGGGATAGTGATTTTTTTCATATTGGATATTCTACACAAAAGTAAAATGTTTTGCAAGGAATATTTTAATGCTTAATACAAAAGAAATATTAAAAAGAATTGGTGTTGTTATTAATAGTAATAAAAATAAAGATATAGCCTTGTCTTTGGAATCAGAACCTACAACTTGTTCTAATTGGAAAACAAGAAATGCAATTCCATGGGAAGAACTTTTTACTTTTTCTCAAAAACATAAAATCTCTTTGGATTTTCTTTTAACCGGAAAACAGCAAAATAATTTCATGTCCGGTTGGAATGAGCAGGCGATCAAACTTTGCAATGAACTAAAAGAAATATTAGATAACGGCGGGGAGGAAGAAAAAACCGCTGTCTTGTCGGCAATCGGACAGGCTAAAAAAATTAAAGAATTAAAAAACTCCGGTGCCGGCAGATCCTCGGAGCGCCGCCAAAACCGTGTTACAAAAAAGAAGGCAATGTAATATATCTATCAAAAGGAGGTAGTTGTGAAAAAGATTATTTTTATGTTTTTTATTCTTTTTGTTGTTTCTCCTATTTTTGCCGGTGAAAATATTGAACCTCAACCTGAAAACCAGATTGTTGTTGCATTGAGTGGTTCCGCTTGTAGAGATTTTTGCCGTGATGAACTTAATCAATGCAAACGAAATTGCAATCTTTTACGGAGTAGCTCGGGCAGTGATCTGCTAGTTAATGGTTGTGTTGAAAATTGCATGGATGATTATGATCGCTGTATAAGAAAATGCGATTAAAGGATAATATTATGTCTCGATTTTACGGTGTAATACTTCCGCCAGAATTGCCTGCATCGCTTCTGACAATCCTATCGAGCTACCTTTTTTATGTGGACGCACAGCCTTTTCTTTTGTCAAAGTCCATTGACCATGTTGGTGGTTTTGTAGTTCTTGACACCCTGAAAAATGACAACACCCACAGCAGTCGTCAAACATTAATCTCCTACACGCATGTAGTGGCAATAGTTGATATGACGGGAGAACAACGCATCCAAGGATTTGTTCCTGTTTCTGATTAGGAGTTAAATTCTTCATATAAAATCCCCTTTTTTCTGTTAAACCATCGTAGTTTCTAACCTTTTCCCTTATTATAATCCCCCATTTATCTTATTGCAATAAAAATATTCACAGAATTAAAATAATCCTTGACAAACATTTTAATAGTGTGTAGGCTATCCACACTAACAATAACAAAAGCCGAAGCCCTCGGTCATGTGATGGGCGCT
>CAIYYQ010000054.1 GCA_903930505.1 Methanobacteriota archaeon | reverse complement strand
TTTAAAGTGTGTACTGGTGGAAAAGAAAAAAATGAGTTGTATCAGCGGTTTCTTGAGGGTGCTGTGAGTGTGGAGCTTGCGCATAATGCTTCTTTGGTTCATGATGATATTATTGATGGTGATTTGAAACGTCGTGGTGAGCCTGCTTTTTATATTGTTGAAGGAGTCGATAATGCGATTCTCATTGGTCATAAGATGCTTGTCATTGGTTTTAATATTAGTTTATCTCATGGGGAGAAAACCGCAAAACTTTACTTGGACACATGGAATAAAACCTTAAACGGGCAACTTAACGAAGTTAATTTTAATGCAAAAGATCTGAATGGTTCAAAGAATAACGTTTCTGCAGATTCTAAATTTTTCCAGTTTTACAGTACTATCATTGATTTGAAAACTGCGTCGTTGTTTTCTTCGGCGTGTAAAGCAGCAGTGTATGAGGCAATGATGTCTGATGCACTTGCCGATGTTCTCGCAGAGTATGGGCGCGAAGTTGGTTTTTCGTATCAGCTTGCTGATGATCTAGCTGATCTTGAAAAGGGCGAAAGAATCGATAGTGTTGTCATCCCGCTTTTGACACGTTTGGAGAAAAAATCTAAAAAAAACGGTTCACTTTCGATGAGATCGTTAAAGAAAACACTTGAACATAGTCTCCCGGAAATCAAACAACTGTATCTTGATGAAATCAGAAATCATCTGAAACGAGCACAAGAACTCAGTAAGCACCCCTTGATCCCGGTCAATCAATATACACCGCTTCTTCAAGAGGCACCAGCGTACATTATCAACAAAATGCTGCAGGAAATAAATATCTCCCTTTAATTTTTTACCAGGTTGTCATAAGCACAGCATGATCTTTTTCATAGGGTGAAAGTTCAACAATATCAGTGATAGTTATTCCTTGTTTTTTTAGCTCTTCCCCCACCTGTTCATATGCTTTTTTTGGTTGTAATGATACATCAATGCTGCGTGCTTTCACCATGAGAATACCCTGTCCACCTTTTTTGAGGTAACTATTCATGTTTTTTATGAAAATTTCTGCTTGGTTCCTCTGGGAAACATCCTGGTAAAGAAGGTCTACGGTGGGGACAAAGGATTTGTATCGCTGCGGATGATTTGCATCCATTAGTAGTGGTGTGATGTTTGTGCGTTGTGTGCTTACTTTGAGAAGTGTGTTCATCGATATCGGTGAGCTTTCTACGGCGTATACCATCCCTTGGGTAACAATATCTGAGAGATGACTTACGGTTGTTCCTGTTGCTGCGCCGAGATAGAGGATTTGTGTATCTGGTTGTATGCGTATGTTTTTTATTCCTTTAAGTAGAGCTGCTGCAAGTTTACTGCGGTATGGGTTCCAGGAACGGTATTCCTTTCCATTGATGGTGACGAGTTTTTCGTTATACACCTGGATTCCTTTGCATTGCGGCAGATTTTCAGTAAACAATTTATCATGTTTTTTGATGAGTCCGTTTATTTCTACTGATGACATAAGGTTCTCTGTATGAACGTTATTTGATAAATGTTTTGTCCTTTTGAGCAGCATTCTTTGAAAAACAAAGAATTCAAGTCATTACTTTTTATACCATGAATCTATCCCGGTCTCTATGGATTCTCTTATTTTCCAAAC
>CAIYYQ010000053.1 GCA_903930505.1 Methanobacteriota archaeon | reverse complement strand
CACTGCACCGATCTTCACACCACCAAGAAACGAGATCTGAAACTCAGGGATGTTCGGTAATCTGATAAGAAAACGATCACCTTTTTTGAATCCAAGATTTTTTAAGGCGTTCCCAAATTTATTGGAAAGATTTTTCAGCTCACCAAACGTAAACCGTTTACATTCTCCTTTTGCGTTTTCCCAAAATAAAGCAACCTTGTTTCTATTTTTAGAATCAGCATGTTTATCGATGACGTCAGCGCCGATATTATATTTCTTTGGAATTTTCCATTTCCAGCTTTTATATTCTTTCTCGTACTGTAACTCCCCCATAGTATTATCACCCAGTATTATTACCAACTAGAAAATATATTAGACAATTTTTATCCTAAGAGGTTCGCTGCGATCACCATACGTTGGACTTCCGAGGTACCCTCGTAGATCTCTGTGATCTTTGCATCTCGGAATAACCGCTCCACAGTATATTCCTTTGAATAGCCATAGCCACCATGGATTTGTACTGCTTTATTCACTGCGTCCATTGCAGTGTCACTTGCGAAGAGTTTTGCCATCGCTGCCTCTTTTGAAATTCGCTCTCCTTTATCTTTCTTATACGCAGCGTTATAGACGAGAAATCGTGCTGCCTCAATGTGGGTTGCCATGTCTGCGATCATCCATTGAATCGCTTGAAATTTCGCAATTGGTTGTCCAAATTGCTGTCGTTGTTTGGAATACTCAATGCTTTCATCAAGCGCAGCCTGTGCGATACCAACAGCTTGGGATGCGATACCGATTCGTCCTCCGTCGAGTGTACTCAAAGCGATCTTAAAACCTTCTCCTTCTTTGCCGAGAAGGTTTTCCTTAGGTACTTCCATGTTTTCAAAAATAAGTTCAGATGTAAGTGATGCATGAATCCCAAGTTTTTCAAAGATGCTTCCGACCTTATATCCTTTCATCGTGTTTTCCACGATAAATGCACTGAGGCCTTTTACTCCTGCGTTTTTATCGGTAACCGCAAACACGATGATAATCCCTGCTTTTGGACCGCTTGTGATAAAAGTTTTACTACCGTTAATAATGTAGTGATGTCCCTTCAACACCGCAGTTGTTTGCATTGCAGCTAGATCAGAACCAGCGTTAGGTTCAGTTCCTGCAAACGCACCAATTTTTTCGCCTTTTGCAAGAATAGGTAAGTATTTCTTTTTTTGTTCATCGGTTCCGTATTTGATGATCGGCCATGCGGTAAGCGAATTATGAACAGAGGTGATCACACCAGTGGATGCACATTTCCGTGAAATCTCTTCAATGACTGTTGCATAGCTGATGGTATCTAACCCAGCACCACCGTATTGCGTTGGGATAATAATACCTAAAAGTCCGAGTTTCGCCATTTTTTCCAAAGTCTTTGTGGGGTACTCTTCTTTTTTGTCAAGTTCCGCAGCGATCGGCGCAATCTCCTTTGCTGCAAATTCCCGTACCATATTTCGTATCATTGTTTGTTGTTCATTTAATTCTAATTTCATGGGGGTGGGAATAAAATGAATAAACATAAAGGTTTCTGTTTGTCTAACGCTAGTAGCAAATCGAACAAAAAACGTAATAATTCAACAATAAAAATTTTAGTTACAATATTTTATATATCGTTTTGCTTGACGCTGTGAACATGTGACAGATTTTAAATACAGGAACATATATTACGACTGCTAACAAGTACCAATTAAACAAGAAAAAAGGGAGAAAAAATTATTATGGTTAACACAACGAAAGGAAAGAATAAAGAAAGATGTGTTCTCACAAATGTGATCGAAACCGAGTTAGATATTTTAAAACGGCATCTCATGGTTCTGGAAACACTAAAGAAAAATCAACCAGCTGGAATCATTAAACTCTCTGAGTTAACGCAACACCCGCAACACATGGTACGCTATTCGCTACGGATATTAGAACAAGATGGACTTATTGTTCCCTCATCTCAAGGTGCAGTCACAACTGAAGCGGTACAAGAAACATTCTTATTAGTCAAAGCTAAATTAAAAGAGATGAGAAAAACAGTTGATGATTTGATTGCATCAGTTGATTAAAACACCGCGCAAATCAAAAATTTTTTTTTATTTGCCGCGGTAACTCAGCTGGGAGAGTGCACGGCTGAAGACCGTGATGTCGAGGGTTCGATCCCCTCCTGCGGCATCTATTGTAAAGGTTAAATGCCCTCATGTTATT
>CAIYYQ010000052.1 GCA_903930505.1 Methanobacteriota archaeon | reverse complement strand
CCGTACGCAACATTTTCATAAATGGATTTTGGAAACGGATTTGGTTTCTGAAACACCATCCCAACCTTTTTCCGTATCTCCACTGCATCAACCGATGGCCCATAAATGTCATTCTCGCCGAAAAACACCTGTCCTGTGATCCTGCAGTTATTGATCACATCGTTCATGCGATTAAAACAACGAATAAGTGTAGATTTTCCGCATCCTGAGGGTCCAATGAGTGCAGTTACCTTGTTCGATAAAATGCTGAGATTAATATCTTGAAGCACGTGTTTTTCGCCATACCGGAGATTCAGATTTTTTGTTTTTATCACTTCTTTTGTTTTTATCATGGACATTTTTCACCATTTCATTGTTTTTTTATAATGATTTCTCAATAGAATTGCGATCAGATAAAAACCAACGACAACAAGTAACAACACAAGGGCTGTTCCTGCTTGTTGCGCACGGGAATCTGGTACTGAGGTTGCAAGCATGTACAGATGAAACGGTAACGCATTGACTGAATCAAAAAGCGATGAAGGGATAAAACCTGAAACGACAACCGCGGTGAACATGATTGGGGCTGTCTCTCCTGCTGCTCGACCAATCCCCAGGATTGCGCCAGTGAGAATACCTGGTGCTGCAGGGGGGAGAACCACTTTTTTTATTGTCTGCCATTTTGTTGCGCCAAGAGCAAGACTGCCTTCACGCAGGATTTGCGGCACACTTTTCAATGCTTCCTCTGTTGTCCGTATGATTGTGGGAAGAATCATGAATGCCAAGGTAATCTGACCCGCGAGTAGCGAAATCCCCATTTTCAAATAGAGTACAAGAAAAGCAAAGCCGAACAACCCAAAGACAATCGACGGCGTCCCATTTAATAAATCTGCTCCTGCTCGAATAATTTTTGTTACTCTTCCTTCTCGTGTATATTCATTCAGGTAAATTGCTGCCCCTACACCTAAAGGCAACGCGATGAAAAGTGCACCACCGACTAAATAAAACGTTCCGATAATTGCGGGAAAAATTCCTCCGGATCTGCCAAGGTTACTTGGCCATTCTGTGAGAAAACCCCAGTTTAATGCTCCTGCTCCGTTGAAGATAATATATGATAGGATGATCCCTAAAAAAATAATGACAAGAATGATTGCACTAAAAAGAGCGGTAAACGCAATTCGCTGAATATTTTTTGCAGAAATTTTTTTATTTAGATAATAACAAATACCAGCGATAACAAGTAATGAAAGAGTGATGAGAATACCAACTAAAACATATAATACACCAATAACAATGATGAGCATAATCCAGAAGAAATAGCGTTTTATCTTCTGATTGGTTTCATAGCGAAGTTTGAATCGTTTTTTCGAAGAAGAAGTATATTTCTCTTTGAGTCTGTTTAAAATTACCGTCGCGATGATATTAACAATGAGCGTGATGACCAGCAGAAGAAGTGCGATACCAAACAATGCATGATAATGATCACTTCCGGTTGCAACTTCACCCATTTCAATACCCAATGTTGCGGTAAGGGTTTTTACCGGTGCAAATACATTCGTAATCGGCGTTGGAATGAGTCCATAGGTTGGATTTCCACAGACCATCATCACAGCCATGGTTTCACCGATGGCACGACCCATTCCAAGGATGATCGCCGCGGTAATCCCTGAAAAAGCGGAGGGGACGATGACTTTGCTGATGGTTTGCCATCGTGTTGCGCTGAGT
>CAIYYQ010000051.1 GCA_903930505.1 Methanobacteriota archaeon | reverse complement strand
TCACCGGAATAGATAATTTCCTCAACTCCAGCGTTAATCAACATCTTTACACATACGACACCTGGCGTATTCGTACAATACAGCACCGATCCTTTGACAGAGACGCCAACAAGTGCGGCGTGGATGAGTGCATTCTGCTCCGCATGTAATCCTCTGCATAACTCATGTCGTTCCCCTGACGGAATATTCTGCTCTTCTCGAAGACAACCAACATCGGAACAATGGCTAAGTCCCTTCGGCGCACCATTATACCCTGTACATAAAATATGTTTATCTTTCACGAGGAGCGCACCGACTTTTCGTCTCAGACATGTGCTCCGCTTTGAAACCACATGAGCCATTTCCATGAAATATTCATCGTACGATGGTCGATCTTGCATAACAATCAACAACAGAATAGAAAGCCTGCTTAAGAAAATTTTGATATATTTTATTTCGACTATGATGAGATATCCTCAAATGTAAAAATCGCAGTAGTTGCACCTTTACCAACTATAGTTACAATCTGCCGCACCCAACGGCATTATAAGGGTCGTTTTATCCATCTTTGATGAACATATCAAGAACAACGGGTTCTTTGATTTCCTTAAATTTTTCCACTAAAAAATCACAGGTTTTCTTCGGTAAGAAAAGTTGGTGTTCATGTTGATGTTCCCTTGTTTTTTTATAAGCATAATTTTTCCTCATTAAAAACCATTAGAAAATGTTTTAAAGGAATCGTTCAAATCGATCTTTTTTTGCTTTACATATGGGGCAGATTTCAGGTGGATCATCATGTGCGCAGAGATACCCGCAGACTTTACATCTCCATACGGGTTTGGATAGTGATGAAAGAGACATTGTAGGTTGACTCTTTATTTGTTGAAACTGTGCTCGTTGTTCTCTTGAAGGTGGGCGTCGTTCTGGGATGGAATGGATCCCTTGTTTTTTATCTGCAACATTCTTAGATACATAAAGAGCGCAGAAACATCCGCCAAATTCAATGATATCTGCATCACGGTAATCACACGGGCAGATGATGTCAAGGTCCTCGGTTTTTTTTCCTGATGCAAGACGGCAGGGACATGCCCGGTATCCATATCGTTTTTCATTAACAAGTAAACTTTTCGCTAAATCTTTGGCAAATTCAATATCCGGGTTCAGATAATATCCAGCGTTTTCCGCTTCTTTCTTTAATTTTATGTAGAGATCATCGATTGATTTCTGAGGGATATCACTTGGGATGCTCATCCTGATAGTGCCTCCTTAATCTCCTCTTCATTGAATCCGACTATACATTTTTTATCGTTAATAACAACTGTAGGATAGGAACACAATGGGTTCCATTTCTCCTGTTCTTGAACAATCTTTTCTTTTTCAGTTCCTTCGAGCATATCCACATCGATATAATCGTATTCAACGTCCATTTTGTCAAAAAGATGCTTTGTTTTTTTGCACCAAATGCATGTGCTAAGTGTGTAGAGTATAATTTTTCCTTTATTTTTTCCAGAAACATGTTGTATATTCATTCAGGTATCTCCCCATATTATGGATGCGAAAACAGATTCTTCTTTATAATACCTTTTTTCTTCATACTTATTTTCAATTTCGAGACCATCTGTAGAAAATGTAACAATTATTATATATGTAATAAAGGATCATTGTAGTGGAGTTGAAACATGGAGATGAATAAAAAAAATCTGATGATTTTAGGGTTAGCTGGTGGCATTATGCTGTTTTTCATAGGGCTTGCAGCGTATATCGCATTAGGGCCAAGCACAAGCGACTATTTACTCCCACGCCAAGTCTCCGCCATCATAAAACTCTCCGGGATGGGAATCGTCTGCATTTCCATGATCATCGGTGGTTTCTTCGTTGAACAATTAGAAAAGGATACGAAAAGTCTTCTCGTAATATTTGGTGTTATTCTGCTGCTGTTGAATATTTTTATTTTTTCATATTCTCGGTAGGATTGGAGGTGAAAGAACAATGAACATAAAATATAAGGATTTAATTATTCTTGGGATCATCATCGGAATAGCATTCTTTTTTATCGGTGCAATCATCAGTAACGTTTTTCCTAGTGACGAAAGTAATCTTCTCGCATACAAGGCAGCTGCCTGCATTAAACTCGTTGGCATTGGTGCTTTAACAACGTCAATGATTATCGGCGGAATCATCCTTGAACAAGGGATTGACAAAAACCTGAAAATGCTCCTGCTCATCCTTGGCTTAATTTTACTGATCATATACACGGTTGGCGCTCAGTCACTTCAGTGGAACATACCAACTACTGGTATGATGGGAAGCTCGCAAACCACTGCTTATGACAGTCGACCTACAGGGTACGGTGTCCCGGGATTTGAAACCATTATTATGCTGAGTGCAATCGTTGGAATCCTCTTGATCATCAGGGTAAAACATCGCAGGTAAAACGATGACTATTGAAAACTCTCAAGATACGCCTTTGGGAGTTCTGTTAATTGCAACATTTTGGATGTTCATTGGAACGGGGTTTTTTGTCACAGCCGCAGGATCGTACAATGGTGTTACCGCTACGATCTCCGCACTTTTTGGAATGTTGTTTATTTTTCTTGGGTGGGGATTACTCACATTAAAAAAATGGTCGTTTTATCTATCAATAATCTTCGCGGTATTCGGATCATTATATTCCATTGTTATAATACCAATGTTCTTTATTTATTTCCTGTCAAGATATTCAACGTACATGAGTAGCGGGAGTTCCGTGATATATCTGATAATATTTTTTGCGTTCATTCCAATGCTCTGGTATTTAAATAAAAAAAGAAGGATTTTTATTAAAGAATCAGTGAAAACGCCTGATCGAATATGCCCTTCGTGTCAACGTGCGATTCCTTTCGATGCAAATATATGTCCATACTGTGAAAGAAAATTTGAAGATTATCTCTAAGGAAAAATACAAAAAATTATTTTTTCAATTTAATTTCAACTTCCTGAAAATCTTTTGGGACAAACGAATGTGCAAACACCTCTCGCGCATCCTTTTCCAACACATGATAATCAAGATATCGAGGGCTAATGTGCGTGAGAAACAATGTTTCAACCTTCGCAGTTTTTGCAATCTCTGCTGCTTGACGAGCAGTCGTATGCCCATAGTCTCTCGCGATATCACCTAGTTCTGAATCAAAGGTGGCATCATGAATCAACACATCTGCATCTTGAGAGAATTGTATGAGTCGTTCACATGGTTTTGTATCACCAGAGATTACAATTTTCCTTCCTTTCCGCAAAAGACCAAGCACCATTTCAGGGGTTATTTTTCGTCCATTTTTTAATGTCACTGTTTCTCCGCGTTGAAGTTTTCCAAACAATGGACCTTCAGGAATTCCTAATTCTAACGCATGGGGTTTGTCAAATCGCCCAGGGCGCATATGCTCCTCAAGTACATAGCCAACCGCAGGAACATTATGATCAACCCGAAACACACGAACACAATACTCACCAAACTCAAGAACATCACCATCGGCCACTTCTTGGACGATAACCTCGTAAGCAGGTTTGAAGTACCCAAGTGACAACAACTGCGATATGAGTTTTTCAATGCCCCGTGGCCCATACACATACAATGGTTTATCGCGATTATTAAGCTGCATCGTCTGGATAAGGCCAGGCAGACCAAGGAAATGATCTCCATGGAAATGGGTAAGAAACACTTTTGATATTTGCATGTAGCTTTGTGTTGATTTCTGAAACTGCCGTTGTGTTCCCTCCCCGCAATCAAACAAAATAATTTCACCTTCTCGTTTCACTGCGACCGAGGAGACATTCCGTTTCACTGTCGGCCAACTGCCGCCAGTGCCAAGAAAGATGATACTCAGTTGTGTCATAGCAGAAAAAAGGATGCTACGAGGTGGTAAAAGCATTGTGGTCAGTTTTCGAATACCACAAAATAACGGGTGAGGCTACGATGAACCCGGAAGGGATGGCTTTCCACAAGAGAAAGGTATTGTTTGCCTATCAAACTCATCTTCTCATTATGCATCCCGATAACAGCTCGTCCCCCTGGTTTTAACACCTGCGAAAGAGTATCAAATGCCCGTTCGTAAAGAAGGGGGATGGATTCTCCTTTTGTCGTTGTTGCTTTTGCATAGGGAAAATCAGTGACCACCGCATCAACCTTGTGTATTGTGTTTATTATATCACCGATATCAGAGCAGAATAATTGGCAGTTATGTATGTTATAGAATTCAAGGGTTTTTTTGCATCCGTTAATCATTTTTTGTTCAACATCACTTCCTATAACTCGTGCACCAAGCAACCCTGCTTCCAGGATGATTCCACCTGTGCCACAAAATGGATCGAGAACAATATCATCTTTTTTTATTTGAGAAAGATTCACTAGTGCTCGTGCAAGTTTCGGATGAAGTGAAATTGGTGAGAAAAACGGTCGGTA
>CAIYYQ010000050.1 GCA_903930505.1 Methanobacteriota archaeon | reverse complement strand
ACCATTGCATTTTTCTAGCATAGTCTCCTGAATATAAATACTACCTGATTTAATAATTTCTTTTTTTCTTTTTTCAAGAAAATAATACGTCTCACCAGAAAGAATAAGACTCCTCAGTGGTTTAGGTCCAACAGGAAGATATTCGAGGTACCGCGCGATAAAAGCACCTTTTTTAATTTTATCGTTAATAAATTTTTTACCAAGCACATTATACGCATTTCTTTCTGTCACCAAACTGATGTACCCCCAGGATACATTGTTTTTATTGAGACGATTAATTGCATTTTTCACCTCATGATAACTTCCTTTTCCCCGCAGCATATCATGCGTCGAAGCAGATCCTCCATCAATACCCAACAAAGGAATGATATTACCAAAAGAAGCTAATCGTTTAGCATACGTATCAGTTATTGTACTTCCATTGGTAAAAACAAAAAACAATATATCTGGATTATTTTGCGCAAGAACAAATACCCGAGGATCCACAGTTGGCTCTCCACCAGTCAAAAAAATATGTTTCACATGAGATCGTGCGTATTTGATAATAGCATCAAGTGTATCATCTGACATCTCTTGTTTTTTACCACTAAACTTCGAATAACAATGAGCACAGTTTTTTACACATTTTTTTGTAATCTCAATAATAATAGAACTTCCCCTGCCATCAACATCAATACCTTCCTGAAAAACTCGAAAATACGATCGCAGATAACTCTCCCTAGTTTTTGGATTATTCACAATCTTAGAAATTTTTACAATTTTCTCTATCAGATCCGGCTGATCCTTTGAAGAAATATCTAAACGCTTAAGTTCTGCTCTGATGATTTCTCGATTGCTATCAAGAAATTCATAGGTATTTGTAGAAATCAATACTAGTAATCGTTCAAGATCCATTGCTTTTACTCCTACACGACTATACTATATTGTTCTCTTCACCACTATATTAATATTTGCTTTTTAATAATATAATTTCAGGTAATGTTTATAAGGAGTTCAAATACTTCTATTTTTATGCCGATATCTCACAAATTTTTAACGGTATGCGAAAAATGCCAGGCCTTCTGTTGTCAATTAGTCAAACCTCCAATAACAGAAAAAGAAAAAAACGATATCATAAACGCAGGATTCACCGATCATTTCATCAAAGTTGACGAAGGAATCTATGCAATACAATCAGACAAAAACGATTCTTGTCCTTATTTAAAGAATGATTATTCATGTGAAATCCAGCCGGTAAAACCAATCTTATGTAAGGTTTGGCCGGTTATTCCCCGCTATAAAAACAATAAACGAAGCTGCATTGTTATACAATGCCCTCTTTTTCCCTCTTTAACTGAAAAAGAAATAAAACAAGCAAAAAAAGAAGCAAACACCATTCCCCTTTCCATACTAACACATCTGTGGAAGATCTCACCAGACATTAAACAAAAATATAAACAATATGAATACAAGGAAATTTAATTTGTTTTACAAAAAAATATTTATAAAAACGTCTTGCGAAGCTTTTTATCCGCTATGTTTCCTAACTCGCGCAATATCTCAAGAATCGTAACAATATCTTTTTTCGTTGTTCGATAATTCACAACACATGCCCTGAGAACAAATTTTTTTCCAAGAATCGTGCTTGAGAGTAATGTTCGCCCATCAATTCGCATACTGTTTACAACATCACGATTCAGTACATTGAGATACTCAGAAACCTTTTCCTTTTGAACCAAAGAAGATTCCTTATACATTTTTTGCAAATCCAAGGGAAAATACCGGAAACAAACAACACTCAAACAAGGCTTGGTCACTGTCTCAAAATCTGATGATTCATTGATCAATGCTGCAAAATACTGTATCAGATTCACATTCTGATCAATAAGTCTCCCATACTTTATCACACCATACTGTTTAAGAGACATCCATATTTTTAACGCACGAAAATTTCGAGAAAGCTGAATACCATAATCAGAGAAATCAACATCCTCATTTGATACCGATGAAGACTTCGCATGAATATACTCTGCGTTCACAGCAAACGTCTGCTTCATATACGATGAATTTTTCACAAGAACACAACCAGCCTCATAAGGAATAAACAACCACTTGTGAGGATCAAGAGCAATGGAATCAGCGCATTCAATACCACAGAGCAATGGTTTCAGACGAGATGAAAGCGCAGCAAAACCACCATACGCTGCATCCACATGAAACCAAAGATTATACTGTTTACAGATATCAGCAATTGATTCCAACGGATCAATAGCACCAGTGTTCACGGTTCCCGCAGATGCGACTACACAAAACGGATGTAGACCATTTTTTTGGTCTTCAACAATTGTTTTCCTCAGATCATTTGTGTCAAGACAAAAATTTTGATCAACATTCACATACCGAATATTATCCGTCCCAATACCAAGAATATTTGCTGCTTTTGGTACACAGACATGAACCTCTTCAGAAACATAAAGAATCATGTTTTTATCTGATCTGTCTTGTTTCATGCCGCTGTTGCGTACATTAAAATTAGCTTTCATGTTGCGGGCAACAGTAAGCGCAGTAAGATTCGCAAGAGAACCACCACTGACCAAAAGACCAGCAGCACAAGGATCATAACCTAGGATTTCTTTGATCCAATCAATAACCAAAAGTTCAACTGCAGTTGCCATACCTGCACCAGATACAGAGACATTTTGATTCAGTGCACTTGCAACACCATCCGCAAATGCACCAATAGGCGTACCTGATGAAAGAATCCAACCAAGAAGACGAGGATGACCAATACGGATCATCTCAGGCATAATCTTTTTTTTACATTCATCAAGAACCTGATCCGCGGTCTGTTCTTTCTGTGGTAACGGCTCATAAATCAATTTACTCATTTCTTGAAGAGTTTTATTAGGCAGAATCGCAGTGGTACGTATATCTTTGAAATACTCTACTAAAAGATCAACCATTTGATAACCAATTTTACGTATCTCTTCAGGATCCAACTCAAATGTTTCGTCGTGAATCAAATCAGCTATCGTATGATCATCTTTTTCGAACATTGCACTAAAAAGAATTACAAGACTCTTTATAATTCTATTTTTAAACGATCATCAAATTGCAATTGTATTATTTAACAGGAGAATTTTACACGTGCATATCCTGATAATTATGCATCCATAAATTATATAATAGAATAATTCATTTATTGTTCTCACCTCGCGAAAAAACATTTTATACACACGCTGAGAGGTGAAGAAGGATGGGATACGACAAAGCAGAATCTAACGTTAAGTTAGATCATATACAAGATTTTGAGATGATGTTCCAACGAATGAAATTGGAGCGTCCTCGCGAAGCAGCAACCTACTACACAATTCTTGTGATGGATTGTCCAAAGGAATTCTCTGAGTTTTTAAAAACCGCAGAAAACCTTGCAAACATTACCAGACGACCACTTGAAACAGGACGAGCATGCCTCCACCGTAATGGACTTATTGCTGAAGTGCTCTTCTCAGGTAAGGGTGATGAGGATTTCGGAAGAGAAAGTTTCCTTCCAGTTAATCCTCGAGCGGTATGGGAAGATGTAAAAGATGATTTGAAAACCATGGTTGCGGATGATACCTATCTTGCGATGCAAAACCGATTAAACGAATATAGTAATGCCTACAATCATAACTTTGACAAATATGGGATCAAGATAAAACGCAGTGGGAACGTAACCCTTAGATATAACGGAAAATGGGTTCTCTACAATATTTTAAGTAACTGTCTTGAATCAAAATGTCCGCTGAAACTACAGATCGGTGGCGAACGATTGTTTGAAGAACCATATGTGAAATATTTTAAAAAATTCCTGGATTTAAACACAAAAATAAGCCTGATCATTGATACGGAAGCAGGTATGGATGCTGCCAAAGCTCTTCAGAAAGCGTATGGTGATAATCTTGATATCCGGTTTTTCGCAGAACATACTTCAGGAACCTTGCGGAATTATGTGTTGGGTAAAGAACTAGCGGTAAATGGAATCAAGATTCTTACTGACGATTCAAGCGAATCATCATACATTGGTACTGCATATGTAAACCTTGAGGATATCGAGCAATTCAATGTGAAGTTTGACAGTTTGTGGTCACTTGCGAAACCCTTGAAAAAATAACCAGCGATTTTTTTCTTTTTTTATCTTTTAATTTTTCACAAAAAAATTACATTAAAAAAGATTT
>CAIYYQ010000049.1 GCA_903930505.1 Methanobacteriota archaeon | reverse complement strand
CTGCTGATATTCAGTTACAACTCCTACAAAGACTTGCTCGCGGAGAGATATCTCAAGAGGTTTATTTGCAAGCCATAAGCTCACTAAAAACTTCTGTCCGGTCAGAAGCAGTATACACTTACCAGTAGTAGCTACGTCTTCTGGCTGGCCATAAGTAGTATTTTATAGGACAGAAGCAGTAAAAACAGAGCTTGAAAAGACATAAGGTGCTGGGTGTAGGCCGTAAGCCTCTTTCTGTTTTAACGGCATTCGTCTAATGCGCCCTACCTGCGAGCAGTCTGAATAACTGATCCCGACGTTTGGGCTTGCTCCAGGAGCAGATGGACCGTTTCACCAAATCCCTTAGAGACCTCATCACCAAGTGAATCATCGCATGATCCAAAGGCTGTGTCGTTTCTGCGTCTCTGCTAAGACTCTCGCCTTAACCGCTTGCACGATATCCTGATTCAGAGTGAGAGAGGACTTTCCTCAGCAAAACCCACCAAAGGGTTTCACCGTCAGCCGTCCACCTACGCCCAGCACACATAACACAGGAACAGTCCTTGTTATAAACTTTACGACACCTGCTCTTTTACCTCAAACAAATTACCAGAGAAATCCCGCACAAACAAAAGCGTTTTCCCATCCTTTTGTACTTCAAACGGCTCAAGACCATATTCTTTACAGCCAATGATAAATTCGTGTTTGTGTTTAACCTCGATACAAATATGCTCAAACAAAATTTTTCTCTTTGATTTCTCATAAAAAACTTCAAAACGTGTACACCCATCATCAAACACATCAATTTCAATTTTTTCTGAAACCCCAAATATCACATTTGCCATCTCAGCAGATAAAAAAAAATTTTTTGCTAAAGGAACACCTAAAATCTTTGTGAAAAAAATCTCTGCTTTCACACGATTAGTACACATTACTGCAACATGATGAATCGTTGTCTCTCCCATAATCACATCAATCCTTTCCGCCTTATTGCTCTCGTATGATTTAAACTATATTGTTCCATAATTCTATTAAGACGATGTTCTATGTCCCAAAGCATGAGTGGTGCGGACTGGTTTAAACACGCGATAATCTACCACATACTTATCGATCGCTTTGCAGGATTTCCATCTACTGAAAACTGGGACAAACCAATTTTTTTAGGAGGAAACATCAAAGGAATACAAAATAAACTTGAGTATCTAAAAAATCTTGGTGTGAACACAATTTGGATATCGCCATTCAACAAAACTTCCGCCTACCACGGCTACCACATCACAGACTTCAATGAAATAGATCCCCATTTTGGAACAACAGAAGACCTTAAAGATTTGATCCACTCTGTCCACGAACACAAAATGCATATCATCGCGGATTTCGTCCCCAACCACTGCTCCAAAGAACACCCCTTCTTCAAAGAAGCGCAATCAAATAAAAAAAGTCCTTACTATCAATGGTTTTTCTTCACCAAATGGCCACATGAATACCAATGTTTCCTCAGCATACAAGAAATACCAAAACTAAACCTAAAAAACCCATTAACACGAAACCATATCATCAACGCCGCGAAACACTGGCTTTCCCTAGGCATTGACGGATACAGACTTGATCACGTGATCGGACCACCGCATTCCTTCTGGAAAAACTTCAGAAAAGAAATAAAAAACATATATCCACAAGCAGCCTTAATCGGTGAAGCATGGATGATGGGAATCAAACGAAAAGAACTGCACACCATCAACATCCATCATAAATATTGGAAATGGCTTGTAAACGGCGCGGCATCAGACAATCTCTTCAGAGAATACATCGGTGAACTTGATGGCGTACTCGATTTCAAACTCCAGGAACTCCTTAGAACATACATTCGATCACAAAACATCTCAAAACAATGGCTCATCAGCGAAATAACCAGACACTACAATCATTTTCCTCAAAACTATTTCCTCCCAACATTTCTTGATAACCACGACATGGATCGATTCCTGTTCCTCTGCAAAAACAACAAAGAAAAACTCAAAACCGCTGCGAAAATCCAATTCTACATAAATCAACCAACAATAATCTACTACGGAACCGAAATAGGAATGACACAACCAAAATCAATCTGGGAAGTTCCCCCATATGGTGACCTCCAAGCGCGACAACCAATGAACTGGAACCATCAAGATCACGAACTCTTCAGGTTTTATCAACAACTGATTTCCCAAAAGAAAACCTAAACCTGAAATTATTGTTCTTATCAAGGAAATGTTGCTGTGGATTCTTTCTCATCTACCATAATATTATCAAAAAAAACCTTTGTGATCAACATCGTGGTCGCTTCTTGAGGAATCGTAACCATCAGACGAACCTCTTCTTTTTCCCCTGGAAGAATCAATGGAATCATAGCAATTTGTTCATTATAGGAATACATCTGATCTTCAACGAATGCACCGCTTACTTCTATCTGATCAGCTTCTTTGCTCCCGAGATTTTCCACAATGCAGACGACCTTAACAAAATCTGTTTTCTCCTGTCCAATAACACTCGTGTAACGCGTAGCGTTTTTCCAACTATGAATCAAAAGAGACCGAGGAACAATCAAATATATCGTCATATTGGAAATACCGACATATTCCGGCGGAACCCGCCCCAGCCTCCAGTTTGATCTTGTAGTCTCCAAATAGAAAAAATCATCCTTATAATAACTGTACTCAGGCACCTCATTTTTGCCGAGATGCACCCCAACCGCCATATGATTCGGTAACCGGATCAATGATACATTGTATCCTATTAAATCAAGCAGTGCTGCGGTGAGAATTGCTTTATCCTCGCAATCTCCTTGTTTATCTTTTAATGTTTCAAGGGGATACCGAGGATACTCATACGAGGCATTGTTTGGATCATCTTCCGCATATTGCAATGCTTGTACGAATGATGTCACAGCATTCACCTTTTCGACAGGACCTGTGATAGCATCAAATATCTGCTCAAGTTTTCCGACAACCATTCGCAGATAGACATCATCGAATTGATCAAACACATACGCAGCGTAATCCTCAGTGTTTAAACGATCAAGACTCCGATAGTACGCATAAAGATATCCTGGATCCGGAAGAATGAGATGTTGAATTCCTTGGTAATCCCAGGTGTATGAAATCGTTGAAATATTTCGTTGAGGAATGACCAATATTGATGTTGCAGCGAGCACATCCCCATTTTTGTTTTTCACCACAACATCCAAACTTTGTTCGCTTGGTATAAGATCTTTCATATACATAAAGCAAGAAAGAGTTGTTTGTTTACCCGGTAAAACCACTGTCGGTAACACCAGAGACGACATCGTTGTTCCCTTAAGAGTAACATCTACAGTACGTGGATATGCCGGAAGATCACCATGATTCTCCAAACTCAGATTCACACCTGCAAATGACAGCCATTTACTTCCCTCATGTTCTTCAACCCACAGCGAATCTGCACGAGAAATAGAGAGATTTTCCCCTGTAAAAACAAACGATTTCTCAAAAATTATTTTTTGTTTCATATCAGAAACAGAAAGCAGGTATTTTCCAGGAGCTGGATGTAAAGAAATTTATGGGGTGAAACTATGAGCAGAACAAAAAACACACCGGAATTCAAGGAATTTATTATGGAGCAAATTCCCCCCGACTTCCGGGAGGAAGAGCAGATGCAGGCAATTGACGCATTTGCCGAGAACCTGCTTGACAGGTTGGAGAGCGAAGCCAAGATTGACGGCCTGCCGGGTGGCAGGGGCGATCCTTCATTCTTCGACCCGCCAACAGTCTATTTTGACCGCGAAGCGGCGAAGCTGCTTATCCGCACCAAGTTCCTTGAGACCTGG
>CAIYYQ010000048.1 GCA_903930505.1 Methanobacteriota archaeon | reverse complement strand
GTTGGATTTCCACAGACCATCATCACAGCCATGGTTTCACCGATGGCACGACCCATTCCAAGGATGATCGCCGCGGTAATCCCTGAAAAAGCGGAGGGGACGATGACTTTGCTGATGGTTTGCCATCGTGTTGCGCTGAGTGCAAGTGATCCTTCTTTGTATTCTCTTGGAACTGAGCTTATTGCATCTTCAGCCACGCTTGTGATCGTTGGTATTGCCATGATTCCAAGGAGGATCGATCCTGCAAGCCATGATTCTCCACTTGGTTGATTAAAACCGATGCGTAACCATGTTGTGAGTACTATTAATCCAAAAAAACCATAGACGACTGAGGGAATACCTGCGAGTAATTCGATTGCGGGCTTTATGATTGTGCGCATTCGTGGTGAAGCGATTTCTGAGATGAAGATTGCGCTTCCAATGCTAAGAGGAATAGCGATTACCATCGCACCAAATGTAACCAGAAGGGTTCCAACGATAAGCGGAAATGCACCATAAAGCGGTGGATTTCCTGTTGGATACCAACGGGAACCTGAGAGAAATTCCCACAGTCCCGCAGTTTGAAAAATAGAATAACCATCTTGGAATAAAAAATAAATGATCGAGAAGATAATGATAATCGATGAGATGGCGGTGAGGAAAAAAAATGTTTTGATACTTGTTTCTTTTATTTTTTTTGTTTGAGCCTTACTCATAGATTTCTTCTCTTCTTTTCTTTTAAAAAATTTCATTAAATGAGTTCATTCCAGTTTGAAATATCTCCTTTGTAAATTGCTTTCAGCTGTTCTAATGTGAGCGAATCGACATAGGTGTTTTCAGGGTTAACAATAATTACAATGCCGTCCTTTGAAATAATGTGTTTTACAAGGCCTAAGTTGCTTTCTGATGATTTGAGATCACGCGATGACATACCAATGTCAACAGTCCCTTGTCCAACTGCGGTGATCCCGGCTCCTGATCCTGTGGAACTGACTGTAATCGATACATCAGGGTATATCTTTGAAAACGATTCTTTTGCTTTTTCCGCGATGGGAAACACTGTTGTTGACCCCCCTATTTTTAAGGAGCCAGTTAATGTTTTTCCTGAAGAGTTATACGGTTGACTATTTGTGAGAGGGACAAATCCTTCTTCTTCGACGATTGCTTGACCGTCGCTACTTTGTATATATTCAATGAATTCTTTTGCAGCGCCTGTTGCCTCTCCTTTTGTAAACATATAAAGATCTCTTGAGATGGGATATGTTCCTGCAAGAACATTTGCAACAGTTGCTGAAATATTGTTAATTTTTAGTGCTTTTACACCGTTGTTAATAAATCCTAGGCCAACGTAACCGATGGCGCCTGGTGTTTGTGATATTGTTTGATAGACGCCTCCGTTTGAATTTTTCTCTTGTAGTGTCTCGCTAAAGTTTTCGCTGTTCATGACATGACTAAAGAAAAACTCTCGTGTTCCTGATGTGCTATCTCTGCCTACGAGGACAATTGGTAGTCCTTTTGTTTTTTCGGTGCAGCCACTAAATAATGATGCGCAGATCACGCCGATGACGATGAGGCCTAATAACAGTTTTTTGAATTTTTTGTTTTTTGTTTCTTTGCTTATATAAATCACCGGATATAGAGAAAATTAATATTAAATATATACTTTATCTACATATACTATATTGTTATGTAGTGTAAACATTTCTCAATATAGTACTATAGAAATATTTATATTTTAGATTCGATTACTTTCTTTGGGAGAAAAAAATATGGACGTTCGACGTGTGCAAGTAACAGGAGGATCATCATATGTTCTTACATTACCTAAAGAATGGATCACCTCTATGAAAATCAAGAAAAATGACCCATTAAGCATATCCATGCAATCTGATGGATCGTTACTTATCACCTCAAAAATTGTTCAAGAATCTCAACAAAAAACAAAAGAAATCAATGTTGACCAGATTTCTACACAGACGTATCTTCTTAGAAGATTAATCGGGGCATACATTGCAGGTGCAACCTCCATTAAAATAGTTTCCCGATCGCGAATTTCTTCTTCTGTTCGAATGACCGTTCGGACATTTACTCAAGCAAGCATTGGTCCCGAAGTCGTTGAAGAAACCGATACGTGTATCGTACTAAAAGATTTACTCAATCCTCTAGAAATGCCGTTTGATAAAACTATCAAACGCATGCATATCATCGTGAAAGGAATGCATGAAGATGCAATGACTGCCCTTGAGACCGCAGACAAAGAACTTGCACACGATGTTGTTTCGCGAGACAGTGACGTTGATCGTTTGAACTGGTTAATCGCCCGTCAGCATAATAGTATCCTGCAGAATGTC
>CAIYYQ010000047.1 GCA_903930505.1 Methanobacteriota archaeon | reverse complement strand
GTCGTCCCTGGCCAATTTTATTGTCAAGATTTTCCGGATGACCCAGAACGATCAGGTTGCTTTTTCACCGGAACTTACCACATGCGCTTCCTGGTGGTTTTGTAGAATACGGCGAAAAAACTGAGGATGCAGTCGTTCGAGAAGTGTTTGAGGAAACTGGATTAAAAACTACAGTCCAAAGACTATTAGGTGTATATTCTGATCCAAAGCGAGATCCTCGTGGTCATACCATCACCGTTGCGTATTTGCTTGTGTGTACTAGCGGAGCGTTGAAAAGTGGTGATGATGCCCTGGATGCAAAGTTTTTTAACATAGATTGTTTACCTGAGTTAGCTTTTGACCACGAAAAAATCATTATTGATGCAAAAGGGATGTCTTAATTATGATGTTCTGTCCAAAATGTAAAGCGCTTATGTTTCCAAAAAACGAGAAATTTGCATGCAACAAATGTGGATATGAACAGAAAAAAAAAGGTAGTTCGATTTTGGTATCTAAACAACAAAATAAAGAGATTGTTTTTCTTGAAAAAAAGATCGATATATTACCGAAAACGCGTGTAGAATGCCCAAAATGCAAACACAATGAGGCGTTCTGGATTCTTCGACAAACACGAGCCAGCGATGAGCCAGAAACACGAATATTTACGTGTACAAAATGTAGTCATACATGGAGAGCGTATTAAAAAACAAAGTTTTTTAAAGAAGTAATTTTATATACAAAACCCACTGTATTTTGGAATAGATTATATAAAGTTAAAGTTGTTATAAAAATTTATTCGGAGGCGAAAAAATGACTGAATATAATCCTGATTTTAAACAACCGCCATGGGTCTATGGGCCTTCTGAGGTTATGGATTGGATCGAATCCTCGCATCCCACCCAGAAAAAAAAGAATAAAAAACATGGAAAAACAAGTAAAGATGTGTTAAGAAATCTCCATGTTTGTTTTGATTTTAAAGTCGAACAAAAAAAAATAAAACCTTCTAATTTTCTTTCAAAGATTTTCTATAAGATGAGTGGCAATGGACTTGTTTCCGAAGGTTTTGAACTTATTCCCACGGCTGAACATGTGTTAAGAGGTCTTGCTAATGCAAAGTTTCGGCATACCACAAAAATAATTGTTGATGATAAAACCGTGTATAATTATCCTGAAAAAGATTCTGATTTGAGAAAAACAATCGATCGTCTTAGTTGGATTACTCATGATGTAAAAAATGAGAGATATATCGAGGTGACAGCAATTTTAGATGATGATAAAAAAAGTGTTGCTATAATAAAAATTATGAAGATTCACAGAGAAAAAGAACATTCAGTTGATATCCAAATCAAAGGTGAGATAAAAAAAGACTTGTATCATGCTTTTCTTAATTATCTTAATGACACGCTTGAATTGAAAGAGTAATGTTTTTGTATGTTTCATAATTCTTATAACGAACCAGCATATTCAGGGATACAGCCAAGGGAGGCATAGTATGACTGCAGAGTTATGGGATAAAAAAAACGAAGCAATGCCACAGAACAAACTAAAAGAACTTCAATTGAAACGATTGAAAGAACTTGTAAACCGTGTCTACGAAAAAAATGCGTATTATAAGAAAAAATTCGATGAATCACACGTGAAACCAACAGATATCAAAACCTTAAAAGATATAGAAAAACTTCCGTTTCTCACCAAACAGGATCTTCGTGCATATTACCCGTTTGGACTTGTATGCACAAAACTTGATGAAATCATAGAGGTCCATGCATCCTCAGGGACCACAGGAAAACCAGTTGTTGGACCATACACAAGAAACGATGTCGACCTCTGGGGTGAAGTCATGGCTCGTTCCCTTTACGCAAATGGTGTACGTAAAAACGACATCATGCAAAACGCATACGGATACGGACTGTTTACCGGTGCGCACGGATTTGAAAAAGGCGCACAAAAAATAGGTGCAATGGTCATCACCATCAGCTCAGGAAACACAGATCGGCAGATCGATGTCATGAAGGATTTCGGCGCAACTGTTCTTGCCTGCACACCCTCGTACTCATTACATATCGCTGAGGTTGCAAAAGAAAAAGGACATGACCCAGCGCATGATTTCAAACTTCGCTTAGGCACATTTGGTGCAGAATCATGGAGCGAAGAGATGAGAAACACTATTGAGCGGCGCTGGGGAATCACAGCCCATGAACATTACGGGTTAACAGAACTTATTGGTCCTGGTGTTGTCTCTGAATGCCCAGAAAAAAGACTACATGTGAACGCTGATTATTTTTATCCTGAAGTCATTAATCCAAACACCGGTGAAACATTAGAATTCGGTGAAGAAGGAGAACTTGTTTTTACTACGTTAACAAAAGAAGCGTTTCCAGCTATTCGTTTTCGAACCCGAGACCTTGCATCTCTAAGTGAAGATGTCTGTGACTGCAGTCGAACACTGCCGATTCAATCTCGTATCAAAGGCAGAAGCGATGATATGATGAAGGTGAAAGGCGTGATTGT
>CAIYYQ010000046.1 GCA_903930505.1 Methanobacteriota archaeon | reverse complement strand
GTACATGATGATGAACAGGTTATCTCGTTTTAACAATCGGATATCGTTTAATGCCATTTTGTTGAAACTGATGATCATTGAGTAGTTTTGTAAATCGCTTTGAGGGTCATTGAAATAAACATTGAAATACCACCATTCCCGACGACTAAGTTTATGTGCGCCCTCATCAATCGGTAGGAGCGTATGTTTTCCAGAGTCAACCGTTCGATCTGTTCCTGGGGGCGTCGGTGGTTCGGGAACGAATGAAACTTGTTCATCATGATGGTTTTCTTCGCTTGGTGTTGTATTTATAAGGGTTCCTGGTGACGTATAGAGGATAACTCCAAGTGATGATACAAGAAGAATGCTAGCAAGGCCGATTGCAAAGAGTTTTTTGCGAGAAATTTTTTTTCTTTTTCCCCCAGATACTGAAGGAAATCCTTCTTCGAAATTCTTGTATCGTTTCCAGTAGTAACTTCGACCGTAATATCGCCATGTCAACGGTATTCCAATAAGAAACATTGGTATACAAATAAGCAGAGGAACGGAGGTCATGAGATTGTCATACCCTTTTACTTCTGCAAGATGGCGGGCTTGTGAATCCGGGGTTGTTGTATAGGTTAATTCTGCTGCTTCTCCGATGGGATCACTGAGTTTTAAATAATTGGTCACTGCACGATGTCCTAACGAATCAGGGTAGTATAATTTAATGAACTGGGAAAGACGCGCAGAAAGAACCAGATGCCGATACACGTGGATAACGTATCCGGTTTTTGGATGAACTGTTAACCGCAAGGTTTCATCGCAGAGATACGATTCACCATGCCAGGTGATCTGTTTATTGTATATGTCTGATTGCCAGACGATGACATCTACTCCGTCTATTTTTCCTTCTTGTATCCGTTGCATATTCCGTTGGAGTACCACATTTTCTTGTCCATCTTGTGTGCCATTGGATTCTACCCAGCCGAGAGGAATAGTATTTTTTCCGTTTGGATTCATGGGAATCCCCATGTGCCCACCGTTTACATCTGTGTATAATAACTTGCTGAGATGAGGATCAATCATGTACCATTCGCTGACCGATTCCTGGTCGTTGATTACTCTGAGAATGGCACCTTTGTCATCATACAATGCGTCATGGATAAGCATCTTTGTTTTATCGCTGTTCATTTCTATTGCATGGATTATTTCTTTTCCGATAAAGTTTTTTTCAATTGGAGAACGTTTTGTTATCAATTTGGAGAGCTCAAGTGGTACCTGTACAAGAGCATTATCCTGAGAAAATACGCTGTTTCGTTCCCAATATGAGATTGTT
The DNA here is from genome assembly GCA_903930505.1 of Methanobacteriota archaeon. The sequence continues at coordinate 2,422 of CAIYYQ010000046.1, read as the reverse complement.
CCTTGATCTTCCCAGATGTAGTCTTCTGGAAGAATCGCTTCATGAACAACTGCGTTTGGTATCAAATATGCATATGAGACTATTCCTAAAAGAAGCAAAAACACTCCTATTGTCATCCCGAGATCTTCAAAACGTTTGAATTTCATATATAAAATAGCGAGAACACTAGGAATCAAAAGGGAAACACCAATAATTGCAGCTATAGTATTCCAGGGTAATGCGTTCCAAGGTGACATAGGAGAGTCTCACTTCTGTTTTTGGGTTTCTAAGTATTAAAAGCTTATGGTACAGACGTTATCAAAACAAATAGGGGTTTTATCCTTGGTTATTCTCTGAAAGTACTTATATGGGAAACTTGATTCAGTGATAAAGGGGTATGGATACGATGCTAAACGAACCAGATGATGACTCTCTCCGAGAAGAATATAAAAAGACGATGAAACGAGAAATCACAAAAAAGATTGGGAGTATGACGATTCTTGTGAGCGAAGATACCTATGATAAAGCACTTACCGCGTTTAATATTGGTGTTGCCGGGGTGGAGATGGGGATGGATGTCAGCATGTTTTTTACGGCTCGTGGTGTGAATATCATGAAGAAAGCATATCGACCACGTCGTGCTCGTTTTGGTGAGGCGCCGATTGCGTGGAAAGAGAATTCAATACGAAAAAGAGGCGGCGCGGTTCTTGCTCAGTTGATGTATCAGGCGAAGGATATGGGTGTTCATTTGTGCGTCTGTTATACGTCGCTTGCTTCCACAGCTTTGAAGGAATCCATGCTTCTTGATGGTATCAAGGTTATGCGGATGGTTGAGTTTTTGGAACTTACGTTGCATTCTGATGTGAATCTTGTGATTGGGTGAGAGGGAAAACCTGCATGGATCTTGAATATATTCTTCAGCAGCGGGCTAAGATATTTGATATGGCGTTAAACGGGAACTTGAGCCATCGAGAACCTAAGGTGTTTTATGATGCTTTGCGATGGGTTCCGCTTTCCGGTGGAAAACGCCTTCGGCCGATTCTTACTATGCTTTCCTGTGAGGCAGTAGGGGGCGTTCCTGAGGCAACGATTCCTCTTGGAGTTGCATTGGAGTATCTGCATAACTCAACGCTTATTCATGATGATATCATTGATAAGGATACATGGCGAAGGGGTCTGCAGACTACGCATGAAAAATTTGGTGTCCCATTTGCAATCGTCGCAGGAGATGCCCTTATTGGGGAAACGTATCGGATGCTTTCGTATATGGCGCCTCCGGAGTTAAACGCGGTGACGTTCAAAGAAATTATTCGATCTATTGCGGATGCTGCAAAAAACTTCTATGAAGGGGAAGCAATGGATATTGAGTTTTCTGATCGTTATGATGTTACTATTCCTCAGTATCTGACTATGATTGAGAAAAAAACCGCGCAGTTATATTGGCTAGCGGGAAAAGGAGGTGCGTTGATTGCCAAAGGAAACAGAAAACAGGTAGAGAATTTGGCGCAATATGGTCTTCTTTTTGGCATTATGTTTCAGATTAAAGATGATTTAATGAATATTCTTATAAATCAGACATCTTTGGGTAAACAACAGGTTGGAAGCGATATCCTTAATGGTAAGAGAACATTGATGATTATTCATGCGTTTTCTCAGGTGAATGAACGTGATGGAAAAAAACTGCGAAGGATTCTTGGAAATGAAAAAGCGACGCAGAGCGATGTTTTTGATGTGATTGATATCTTCAGGCAAGTAGGATCAATTGGTTACTCAGAAAAAAAATTAGATGATTTGAGGGAACAAGTAAAAGGATGTCTTGAAGTTCTTGATGACTCTGAAAGTAAAACGATTCTTTCAGAGCTTGCTGATTATAGTATAACAAGAACCTATTAAAAAAAAAATATTTGTTAGGAAAGAAGAAATGCGATTATGATACACAGGATTGCAATAGAAATTAATATTCCGGCAAGGGTATAAGGGTTAGAAAATACTTGTTTTAGACTCATAATATCTTATCGTTGGTATTTGATATAAACGTTTTGGATCACCATCACTTTTTTTCTGCTAAATGAAAACAAAGAAAAAAAATAGAAGATAATATCAAATAGGTAAGGGGAGGTTATTTGAGTTCTTCGTATTTTTTTGCAATCTCTTCTGCGACTTTAAGAGTAGTGTTTTTTCCACCCATATCATATGTTTTTATTTTTCCTTCTTTTACTACTGCAGAAACCGCATCATCAAGATGCTTCGCGTGTTTTTTTTCTCCAAGCCAATCCATCATCAAAGCTGCAGAAAGAATTGTGGCAATGGGATTCACTTTATATTGGCCTGCGTATTTCGGTGCGGATCCATGAGTTGGCTCAAACACCGCATAATTATCCCCGATGTTTCCACTGGATGCAAAACCAAGTCCACCGACGAGTTGTGCTGCGAGATCAGAGAT
>CAIYYQ010000045.1 GCA_903930505.1 Methanobacteriota archaeon | reverse complement strand
CCTCGTAGTGCAACGATAAAACGTGCAGAGAAACGCAGCGAGATAGATACCTTGTTTGAGATTGAACTTGATGATAAGAAACCTTTGGGTCATAAACCTGGACAGTTTGTTGAGGTTTCGGTGTTTGGGTATGGGGAAGCCCCGTTTGGGGTGTCGTCACCACCTTCGGACAAACCAACGTTTGAGATCATGGTCCGAAAAATAGGCAACGTCACAACAAAGTTGAATTCGATGAAACAAGATGATAAAATTGGTATCCGCGGGCCACTGGGAAACGGATTTGATATCAAAGAGTTAGAAGGCAAGAATTTGTTGTTTACGTCTGGTGGTACTGGGATGGTGCCGATGCGTTCCCTTATTAATTATGTGGTAGATAAAAAAAATCGGGGGAAGTTCAAAGGCATCATTATTTTATATGGTGCAAAGAGTCCAAAGGAAATGTTGTTTTTAGACGATGTAGAACAATGGAAAAAAGTTGAGAATGCCCAATGTGAACTTACTGTTGATCGATGCGAACCCAATGAATGTTGGGGCGGCTGCACAGGTCTTATCACGACGTTATTCCCAAAAATAAAAGCAGATAAACTTGATTCGAAAAATACGGTTGCTATCGTTATTGGTCCACCAGTGATGTATAAATTTGTGATCAAATGTCTTCAGACCATGAGTATCCCTGACAAAAACATCTGGGTTTCTCTTGAACGACGCATGAAATGCGGGATTGGAAAATGTGGTCATTGTCAAATCAATGGGATTTACTGTTGCAAAGAAGGACCTGTTTTTAATTATGAAAAAATTAAACATTTACCGGAGGCGTTCGAATGAAAATAAAACCTCGTGTTGCTGTGTTTGATTTTGCTGATTGCGAAGGCTGCGAGTTGGAGATTGCTGATCTTGAAGAGGAAATCCTTGAACTGATTGAAATCGTGGATATCGTCTCATTTCGAGAGGTTATGAAAGAACATTCTGACACGTATGATATTGCAATAGTTGAAGGCTCTATTATGCGACCTATGGATGAACAGCGTCTGAGAAACATCCGCAGTAAAGCAAAAATCCTTGTGGCTCTTGGTGCCTGTGCAACGATGGGTGGGATCAATAAGATTCGGAATCAATGGATGCCTGATGATGTGATGACTGCTGTGTATGGGGACGCTGATTTGAAGGGCAACGCGTTGTTTGATGTGTTTAAAACCAAGGCAATAAATGAGGTTGTCCCTGTGAATTATTATATTCATGGATGTCCGATTGATCGTGATGAATTTAAGCATGTGATTACGTCGATTGCGCTTGGGAAAAAACCAGAGATCCCTCGATATCCGGTATGTGTCGAGTGTAAAAAAAATGAAAATATTTGTCAGTTTGAACTTGGCGCGTTTTGCTTAGGCCCAATTACCCGAGCAGGTTGTAAAGCGATTTGTCCAACTCATAACAGCGCCTGTGAAGGATGTCGGGGGTTAATCAAGAAAGCAGAAACAGATTGCGTCAAGGATTTGCTTGAGCGGTACAAGCTCTCATATGAGGATATCAGACGGCGTTGTACGATGTATAACTTTGGTCGAGAGGAATGTGGTGTCGATGAGTAAGGATTTTTCTATTCATGTGGAGCATGTTACTCGTGTTGAGGGCCATGGGAATATCGAGGTAGATGTAAAAGACGGGAAAATTAAAAAACTGCAGTGGCAGGTGGTTGAGGCACCGCGTTTTTTTGAGGCGATGCTTCGGGGGCAGAATTATAATGAACTTCGAACGATCACCTCCAGAATTTGCGGGATTTGCTCGATTGGACATTCCCTTGCTTCGTTGAAGGCAACAGAGGACGCATTGAATGTGAAAATCTCAGAGCAAACTGCTCTTCTGCGAAGGCTAGCGATCCATGGGGAGAACCTGCAGAGTCATATCCTGCATATTGGATATCTGGTTGCTCCTGATTTGTTTGGTGTTGGCAGTGTGTTTCCTTTGATTGGATCAAAACACAAGGATGCTGTGTTGAAGATTGTGAAGTTGCATCGTCTCGCAAATGAGATGTCTGATCTTATTTGTGGTCGAACGATTCATCCCATTAGATTGATTGTTGGTGGGTTTTCAGCGATACCAACGGAGAAACAATTATTGGCTCTGCGTGCAAGACTTGAGGAAAGCAGGGGTCTTACAAATGAAGTTGCGGCCGTGATTCATAGTGTTGCTGGCAAGATTCCTGATTTCACCCGTGAGACCGAATATATTGCGCTCAGTACAGATGATGAATATGCGTTGTATGATGGAGTATTAAACTCGACTGATACCGGCAAGCATCCGGAGTATAGGAATTATCAGGAGATTATGAATGAGTATTTGGTTCCTCATTCCACTGCAAAGTATGCGAAGCATACAAGGAAATCGTACATGGTTGGTGCGCTTGCTCGGTTTAACTTGAATAGTACTCATTTGCATCCTGCTGCTAAAGATGTAGCTTCGATGTTTCAGTTGAAACCTATCAATTATAACCCCTTCATGAATACAATTGCGCAACTGGTTGAGTTTGTCCATAGTGTTGAAGATTCGGTCCAGTTGATTGATACACTTCTGGAGCGAGGCTTACGTGAGGAGAAACCAGTGAAAGCAAAGGTAAAAGCTGGTCGCGGTGTTGGTCTGGTCGAAGTACCTCGTGGGCTTTTGATCCATGATTATACGTTGAATTCGAAAGGGTATTGTACGAAAGCAAATTGTATTATTCCCACGAATCAAAACCATGCGAACATCCAGTTTGATATGGAGAAGTTAGTCCCCTGAGATCATTGATAGACCGCCAAAGGAAATCGAGCTCACACTAGAGATGCTTGTGCGGGCGTATGATCCGTGTATCTCCTGTTCAACTCATTATCTTGATGTCAGCTTTGTGAACGGTTGAAAAATGCGTATCGGTGTTATCGGTTTAGGAAATCCTCTGCAGCAGGATGACGGGATAGGTATCGTTCTCGTGGACCAGCTTAACGAACAAAAAAATAAATTACCTGCAAATATTGAGTGTATTGATGGCGGTATCGGGGGGATGAATCTGCTTCATCTCCTTGCACGATTTGATGTGGTTTTCATTCTCGACGCAGTTAATTTTTGTAGAAAACCAGCGGAATCACGATTATGTACTCCAGATGAACTTATTAGTAAAAAAGCCCCATTAACAATGTCGACGCATGAGGCCGATGTATTAAATGTGCTTCGGGTCGCAAAGGAGTTAAACCAGATTCCTAAGGAAGTGTATATTTTCGGTGTGCAACCAAAAACGATCTCTCCGGGTATGCATCTTTCTCAGGAGCTTCAAGACGCGGTTCCTTTTCTTGTTGAAACAGTGGTAAAAAAAATTGT
>CAIYYQ010000044.1 GCA_903930505.1 Methanobacteriota archaeon | reverse complement strand
TTAGAGAACGTCATTGAACGAATAGAACAAGAAGGAAAACAAGAACAACAACGCATTGAACAAGAAGCAAAAAAAGATGCCGAGGAAATTCTTCAGACTGTGAAAAAGAAGCTAAAAGACCTCTCTGCAGAAAAAGAAAGTGAATTGAAGATGGTAGTGGAAAAACTGCATCTTCAAGAAACAAGTATCGCAGAGCTTCAAGCAAAAAAAATACGGCTGAATGCAGAAAAAGAAATCCTCGAAAAAACATATCAGGAATGTCTTGATGCGCTACGTTCGCTTCCCCATAAAAAAATCCTTTCCGCACTCATCAAAAAAATAAAAGATGAGATGCCGGAAGCGGTTTTTATCTATTCAAATGCTCGAGATGAAGCAGCCGTTCGTTCTCTATCAAAGGTATCGTTTGGTGGCATAATAGACTGTATAGGTGGCGTTATCGTCGAAAACAAGGATCATACAGTGAAAGGTGATTATCGATATGAAACACTTGCAGTTCAAGTCTGGAACAAGTCTTTAAAGGAGATCGCGCAGACGTTGTTTAGGTGAAAAAAAATATGAATAATTTGCTTTTGATGATTAAAAAAGATAAAAAACAACAAACCTTTAAAAAACCGTTATTTTCGAAAGGTAATTACGCGTACGTCTGCACTCGTGTGAAAGCAAAGCGAGCGTTGCTGTTCTCCAATGACATGTTTCTGAAACTTTTAGCAATGGATCTTCCATCGATCACGAGATTCATCGGCGAAGGTCAGTATAAAAAAGAAATTAACGAACTCGCTCTCAGTTATTCAGGGCTTGAGCTTCTCGAGCATGCATTGCAGAAAAATATGGCGACGCTGAATCATCAGATTCTTGGTTTTTCCAAAGGACATCTTCATACAATGATTTCTGCGTATCTTCACCGATGGGACATCTGGAACATAAAAACAATACTTCGGGGAAAATGGTATGGGGCATCATCACAGGATATATTGAAAACTGTTGTTCCTGCAGGCGAGTACTCGGAACAATTTTGGAAACAGATTATTGACACAAGTGAAACCATAAATGCTGTTATCGAACATCTGAAAGAAACACCTTGGTATACCACGCTTCAGCCATATACGACTCAGGAGTTTTCTCTTTCTGAGCTTGAAAACAAACTTGATATTGACTATTACACGTTTCTTTTAAAAGTGATTCCTTCGTCGCCAAAGGCAAATCGTTTGTTTAAAAATTTTGTGAAGCAAGAAATCAATCTTCTTAATCTAAAAACCTTATTTCTCTTAAAATACGAGAATGTTGAACCAGAAACAATCAGAAAATTGCTTATTGAAGGTGGGGAGCAGTCCATCGATGATCTAAAAGGTCTTATCACCGCTGCTGATTTCAATATGTTTCTTGAAGGTCTTTCTCATTTTCCATTCTATAATTTGATCAAAGAAGATGCAGAGAATATACAATCTACGGGTTCGTTAACCTGGGTTATTCGTACATTAGAAAAAATTTTTTATGAAAATTCCGAGAAATTTTCGTATATGTATCCGCTTACAATTTTACCGATTTTGAATTATTTTATGCAAAAAGAAATAGAGGTTGATAACCTTCGCATCATTGCTAAAGGAATGGAATCTAAATTATCTGAACAAACCATTCGTGATATGCTGGTGATTTAAAAATGGCGGGCATCATTGTTCTTGGAAATAATGCATTTGTTCTTGGATTTAGACTTGCAGGGATACAAGATGCCTTTGTAGAAGAACACATAGAGAAACGGCTTGCAATATTACTTAATGAGAAGAACGCGAGCATTATTGTTATTCATGATACTGATTATGCGATGCTTTCACCTGTGATGAAACGACGGGTGAATGAGGGCATGGAACCTGTCGTCGTCTCGATTGGTAAACTTGATGAAGAAAACATCAGGGAACGAATTAAACGAGCAATTGGAATTGATTTATATAAAAGTGAATCAAGGACGGAGTAGCATATGAACAAAATAGCAAAAGGAGAAATCTATCGAATTTCAGGTCCAGTCGTGACTGTTACAGGGATTCGACCACGGATGTACGATGTCGTTTTTGTTGGGCATTTGAATCTCATGGGTGAAGTGATTCAGCTTCGTAAAGAAAAAAGTGTGATTCAGGTCTATGAGGACACTTCCGGGATTAAACCTGGTGAACCTGTGACTGCGAGTGGTGGTCCTTTGATGGTCGAGCTTGGACCGGGTTTACTCACGAGTATATACGATGGTATTCAACGGCCCTTACCTGTTTTGAATAAAAAAATGGGGGATTTTATCGCCCGAGGTCTTTCAGAGCCAGGGTTGGATCGAACAAAACAATGGAATTTTTCTCCTGTTGTAACAAAAGGAAGCAAGGTTAATGGTGGATCAATCCTTGGTACAGTCCAGGAGACAAAGAATACTGAACATCGAATTCTTGTGCCTCCGACAATTTCTGGAACCGTAGAAGACATTTCAGATGGAAAATTTAGTGTTGAAGAACCTATTGGTCGTCTAACCGACGGAACAGCGCTTTTTCTTATGCATCGATGGCCTATGCGTGTTCCCCGACCGATTAAAGAAAAATTGATACCAGATATACCGTTAATTACTGGGCAGCGGATTTGTGATACATTGTTTCCTGTTGCAAAAGGTGGAACTGCTTGTATCCCTGGTGGGTTTGGAACCGGGAAAACCGTGATGCAGCATCAATTGGCAAAATGGAGTGATGCGGAAATCGTTGTATATATTGGTTGTGGGGAACGAGGAAACGAAATGACTGAGGTTCTCACCGAGTTTCCAAAGTTAAAAGACCCGCGAACCGGTGCGCCACTTATGGAGCGTACTGTTCTCATCGCAAATACAAGTAACATGCCGGTTGCCGCACGAGAAGCAAGTGTGTATACCGGGATTACGATTGCTGAATATTACCGTGATATGGGGTATGGTGTATCGCTTATGGCTGATAGTACAAGTAGATGGGCTGAGGCGATGCGTGAAATCTCAAGTCGTCTTGAGGAGATGCCTGGGGAAGAAGGATATCCTGCGTATCTTTCCGCGAAACTCGCTGCTTTTTACGAGCGTTCTGGACGTGCCTTGGTCCTCAATGAAAAAGAGGGTAGTATCACGATTATCGGAGCAGTGAGTCCTCCTGGTGCTGATTTCTCAGAGCCGATTACACAAAATACCCTTCGGATGGTGAAGGTGTTCTGGGCGCTTGATTCAAAACTTGCGCAGAGGCGACATTTCCCTGCGATTAATTGGCTTACTTCCTATAGTTTGTATATGAATACGCTAGAGCCCTGGTTTGATCGTGAGGTGTCAACAGATTGGAAGATGCTACAGGTGAAAACCATGGAGTTGTTACAGAAAGAAGCAGAACTTCAGGAGATTGTGCAGCTTGTTGGATCTGATTCATTACCTGAACATGATCAAATCACCCTTGAAATCGCACGTAACATTAGGGAGATCTTTCTTCAGCAACATGCATACCATGAGGTTGACTCGTATTGTTCGATTCAAAAACAGTATAGTCTTTTGAAAACCATCCATGAATATGGAGCTGCATGTTATGAGGCGTTGGAAAAAGGTGTTCTCCTCACGGATATTTTTAAGATGAAATCAATAGGTCTTCTTGCAAAAGCGAAATTCGAGTTGGATTTCGACCGGGAACTTGAGAAGGTTGTCGCTGAAATGAAAAAAGAATTCAAAGCCCTTGGTGTGGAGGCGATGTAAACAATGACGAAAGAATATCACACAATTACTGATATTGCAGGGCCGTTGATTTTTGTGGAGAAGACAGAACCGGTGGGATTTGGTGAACTCGTGAACATAAAGCTTCCAGATGAAAGTGTGAAACGAGGTCAGGTTCTTGATACAAGTAGGGATATCGTGGTTGTACAGGTGTTTGAAGGCACTGCAGGGATTGATAAAGCATCTGGTGTCTGTTTTCTCGGGGAGACGATTAAACTTTCTGTTTCCTTGGATATGCTTGGACGGATTCTTGATGGATCTGGAGAGCCGATTGACGGTGGACCAAGGATTATTCCTGATGATCGGATGGATATCAACGGCTCAGCGATTAACCCCTGGGCGAGGGATAGTGAATCACAGTTTATTCAAACCGGGATTTCAACAATTGATGGGTTGCTGACATTGGTTCGTGGGCAGAAACTACCACTTTTTTCTGGTTCAGGATTACCTCATAATGAGATTGCGCTACAGATTGCACGGCAAGCAAAAGTAAAAGGTGAAGGAGAAGACTTCGCGGTGGTGTTCGCTGCGATGGGGATCACAAATGAGGAAGCACAGTATTTCATGAAGGATTTTGAGAGAACCGGGGCGCTGAAACGTGCAGTTGTTTTTCTTAATTTAGCGGATGATCCTGCGGTGGAGCGATTGATTACTCCCAGGCTTGCACTTACTGCGGCAGAATATCTTGCGTATACACATGATATGCACATCCTTGTGATTCTTACGGATATGACAAATTATGCGGAATCGTTGCGAGAGGTCAGTGCAGCCCGAGAAGAGGTTCCTGGACGAAGAGGGTATCCTGGGTATATGTATACGGATCTTGCAACAATCTATGAGCGAGCCGGGAAAATCAAAAACAAAAAAGGATCAATCACACAGATTCCGATTCTTTCTATTCCCGGTGATGATTGGACGCATCCCGTTGCAGATCTCACAGGGTATATTACAGAGGGGCAGATTGCGATTTCTCGAGAATTACATCGAAAAGGAGTTTATCCACCGATCAATCCCCTGCCATCACTGTCTCGTCTGATGGGTCGTGGAATCGGAGAAAAAAATACTCGAGAAGATCATCGTGCAGTTGAACAAGGGTTGTACGCAGCGTATGCTGAGGGAAGGGATCTTCGTGGTCTTGTCGCAATTGTAGGTAAAGATGCACTTTCAGAACGAGATAACAGGTTTTTGGAGTTTGCAGATGTGTTTGAAGATCGATATATTCGCCAGGGACGTGATGAGGATCGATCAATCGAGCAAACCTTGGAACTGGGCTGGGAGCTACTTGCAACATTACCTGAAAGTGCCTTGACGAGAATTGATCGTAAAATTCTTGAGAAATATCATCCTGCGTACCGCAAAAAACATTCGAAGTGAAGAGGAAACTGTATGGTTCAGCGTGATGTGAAACCAACTCGGATGGAACTTATTGATATCCGGAAAAAAATTGCTCTTTCTGAGCGTGGGTATAAACTTTTGAAGATGAAGCGTGACGGTTTAGTTCTTGAATTTTTTAAAATATTTACGAAAGCAAGGGATTTACGAGCAGAAATCATTGCTTTATACAAGAAGGCGGAGGAGCGTCTGACGATCGCACGATGTATAGACGGAGAAACCGTGGTAAGCTCCGCGGCGTTTGCAGTTGGTCACAACCCAACGGTTGTTATGGGGAAGAAAAACGTGATGGGTGTCGTCGTTCCGACGACTTTAGAGAAGAGTACGGTGAAACGCAGGGTTGATCAGCGCGGATATGGGGTTATTGGTGCGAGTGTGCGTGTCGATGAGGCAGCAGATGCGTATGAGGATCTTGTGGAGAGAATTAT
>CAIYYQ010000043.1 GCA_903930505.1 Methanobacteriota archaeon | reverse complement strand
GCTTTTGTGGGCCATGAGATATCTGAGGATAAAACCGTGATGAATCAGTTTCTGCATTATGATCAGTTGTATACGATCCGCCATGGGTTGAACAGCAGGTTTTTCATTGGTTTGCTTGATGGTAAAATCATGGGGACTCGTTGTCCAAAATGTGGAGATGCTTGGGTTCCGGTGCGTACCCATTGTTGGAATCTTGATTGTCGTCTTCAGGAAACTGAATGGATTGAGATGCCGTTGCAGGCAACGGTGCATACGTGGACGGTTGCTGGGTGGAGTGGACGGTCATCGTTGAAACGGCTGCCTATTATTCTTGTGTATGCGATAGTAAAAGGAAGTAAAGTTGCTATAGCTAATGAACTTCATGGTGTTAAGCCATGGGATGTGGAGTTTGAGATGCCGCTTCGGATCGTGTTCAAACCTAAAGAAGAGCGGATTGGTGCGGTAACTGATTTTCATTTTGAGCCTGCTGAAGGGTGGAAACCTTCGCCCTGGAACGAAGAGAAAGAACGGATTAAAGAACTCGTGGATCCTGTATATGAATGGGTGAAAACATTAAAGTAAACAACTCATCCTTTCTTTATTCTTTTTTGATTTTTTTGTTAAAAAAGCAGTGTTTATTCTCAAAAACGTGCAAAAGTATAAATACAATGAATGATAAATAGTATAGAAACTTTAGAATAGGAGAAAAAGGGTATGGAAGACTTAAAACGCCTCTCGCTAAGTGAGATGATGCAGTTGTCGCATGATCTGGAAGAATTTGAAGAAAATATAGATATGATGAAACGGATTCTGGATACCGATGATCTGCAAACTTTTATCAAAGTGAAAAAAGAAGAGTAAACCATTTTGTTTATGTGATGGTTTCGTTCGAACCACTTGCGGTGAGCAATTCTTGTAATGTTGTGGTGTATTGTTCAGGGGATGCATCAAGTAGATTTTTTGCGTAGGATTTGAGGAACTGTCCATATTCAATCTCAATGTGAGCGTATTGCCATTTTGTTTCTTCTGCTTTGTTGAAGACAAGTAAAAACGCGTATGCTAGTGATTTTCCTTTTGGGTTGTCTGGTCGTTTTTTTAGTTCAGCAAGAGTTTGTTTTTCGCCGAAGGTGCGGTATGTTCGTGCGATATGATCTGCGAACCGTGCAAGCGGTGGTAAGGATGTATAAGACGGGAGTTGTCCAAGAATCTGCTGTCGTTCGTTGTACTCGGAAATCATTTTAAGGATATTTGAGGGGGTATCATCAACAGCAGTAAAAGATTTTACCATTTTTTGATCTTTGATAAGGGATGAGATTACTTCTTTTCCATAGGTGTTCCAGTATTTTTCAAGGATTTGATGAGGGGTTGTATTTGATGCAATGACTGGTTCATCGATTTTGTTGAGGATGTATTCGAGTCCGATGCGTTCAAATCGATTGGGTTTGAATGCATCTAGAAACTGTATTACGTCAGAACCGTAGGATACGCCGTTGAGGACGAGAAGTTTCTCTGTTTTTTGGTGAACTGTTTCTTTTTGTTTTTTCACGTTTTTTTGAATTAATTCATAGTCCGTGATTGTTCCTGCGAGGTATTCATCTAGAAACAGGGTTTGATGTGTATCGTCTTTTTGATCGATGATGCGTGCCATCACTTCGATGTCAAATTCGTTTGAAAGCTTTGGTGTGATAAAGTTTTTTGATAGAGTGAATAAGGTGTTTTTTGATTGTTTTGCGCATTCTTCACATTGGGCGATGGTATGGTTTATGGATTTCCAATGGATGCGCAGATAATATTTGTTTGAAAATTCTTTTTTTGCAACCTGATCTGCAGTAAGGTGTTTGCAGCAGGAGATATCCTTGTGTTTTTCAAGGGTGAGTTTGTTGAGGAGAAAGGTTACGAATTCTTTAGGGGGCGTTGGTGTTTTTCCTGTGCAGATGTAACCCGTATCCCAGGAATAGATGTTGAGTCGTTTTTTCAATGCGATATCTTTTACTGCAAGAAGTCGTAGCACCGGATCGTCGACGTATTGGAACGCAATGAGTTTTTCACGGTCTGCTTTTCCACGTTGTGCATAGACGACATTTCCGGTGGTAAATGGAGCGACGGCAAGATAAGGGGCTTTTTCTGAGTGGACAAGGATTAAGGTTCCTGCAAGTGCGCCTTCGATTCCTTTTTTCTTTGAGAGTTTTTCAAGTTTTTCTGAATCGTCTCGGAACCGGTGGATTTTGTTTAGTTTTTTTTGGAGTTTTCTCATGTGTTTTTCGGCATCGTTTGTTGAGCAGGTCGGAAGGATGATTAAGGGATTTTCATAGAGTTTTTTTGCGTTGTCGATGAGTGCTTTTTCTTGGGATTTTGTTGCGGTTCGTGCAAGGGTTCGTACTTGGCGTTCTTTTTTCACCATGTGATGTGTAGAAAAAAGTGGGTGTTAATGTATGTTGCGATAGGTAGGGTAAAAAATACGTGATCGTAAGAAATCTTTTGATTTTGTTCTGTTTTTTTATTGTTTTACCGATAGATTTATATATTAGCAATGATACATATTAGCATGATAATATGCATCACACAATGGATAAAGAATCACGAAAGCTTATTGTTCGATGTCTCCTACAGTTCAGCCTGCTTATTGTCATATTTGGAGATGTTATTATTCACTAACAAAACACTACAAAGATTTGAGAATAGTATACTGAGTAATGATATCAACATTTCTGCTAAATGATAGGT
>CAIYYQ010000042.1 GCA_903930505.1 Methanobacteriota archaeon | reverse complement strand
CTGGAAGTGTCCAGCTGATTTCCGTATGTGTCATTACATTGTTCGGAAATTCAGAGAGAACATAGGCAGTATCCTTGAGGTTTTTATCTCTGAATCCATGAGCAAAACAGGTGATTTTCGTCGGCCAGGAATCCAAAAGAAAGTTCATGATGTCAAAGGTATGTGGCATCATATCCACAATGATATCAAGGGGTTTATCTGGGTAGATGAGTGCAGTCCACTGTAATCGCAGATAGTAGATATCACCAAAAAAGTTGTTCTGAATACGTTTTTTTGTCTCCATGAGTGCATTGTTGAAGCGAAAGATATGACCGACTGCGAGCAGACGCTCATTGTTTTTTGCGATTTTAACGAGTTCTTTTGATGTTTTTGAATTCAGAGTAAGCGGTTTTTCCACGAGAACATGTTTTCCGGCTTGTAACGCGTCTCTGCAAACATCGAAATGCTGTTCATTCACTGTGCAGATACTGACTGCGTCAACATCCGAGGATAGCACCTCATGGTAGTCTTCTGTAAGATGCGTAACATTGTATTTTTCTTTGCATAATTGGAGGTTTTCTTTTCTAAGATCAGAAACCCATAAAAGATCCACGTTGTTCATTTTTGCGTATTCATCAACGTGTTTTTTTCCCCATCGTCCTGCGCCGATGACACCAACTTTTATTTTTTTCAGGTAATCACCTATTGAAGAATTCATGAATTTTTTCTGAGATAAAAGTTATTTCATCATCCTTAAGTTCGGGGAACATAGGCAGATCCATTGCTTGTTTTGAAAGAACCTCACTTTTTGGAAACATTCCTTCTTTGTAATGGAATAACTCTTTGTAAAGTGGTTGATTGGGGATCGGTGTAGGATAATGGATAAGAGTGATGATCCCATTTTGTTTGAGAAAATTCATGAGATCATCTCGTTTTTCTGTTGTGATTTCAAATAGATGAAATGATGGTTTCTTACCTTTGATATCTCCTGGCGGGAGCACGATCTCTTCCACATCTTTGAGAAGATCAAAATATTTCTTTGCGACGCGCCGTCGTGCATCAATCCATTCTTCAAGATATTTTAGTTGTACCCGTCCGATAGCTGCATTCACGGTGTTGAGTCGTGCGGTATATCCAAGAATAGTATGAACATCTTTTGGATGTTGTCCATGGTTTCTGAGTAGTTCCACGGTTTTCGCGATTTTTTCATTGTTTGTAGTTACCATTCCTCCATCACCGCAGACCGTCATATTCTTTGTCGAGTAAAAAGAAAAACAACTGATATCAGTGAGTGAACCTGTTTTTTTCCCTTTGTAGATTGCCCCATGGGATTGCGCACAATCCTCTATTACAAATAATTTCTTTTTTTGTGCGATTGCGTTGATTTCATCCATGTCCGCAGGATTTCCATAGAGATCAACAGGGATGATTCCTTTTGTTTTTTTCTTTATTTTTTTCTCGATTTGTTGTACATCTATAAGGTAGGAATCGTTGATATCGCAGAACACTGGAATTGCATTTGCATGAAGTACGGAGTTTGAGGTGGCAATATAAGAACTTGCTACGGTGACTATTTCATCCTTTGGTTTCACATCCGCTGCAAGCAACGCAAGATGAAGAGCATTGGTTCCCGAGCTTACAGATACCGCGTGACCTATGTTGCAGTATTTTGCGAAATCCTCTTCGAATTTTGCGACTGATTCTCCAAGAATATATT